>NZ_JBHUKY010000029.1:0-37604 GCF_042684125.1 Paenibacillus rhizoplanae
GCGAATGCATGGCACGCTGGGGTATCTTTCCCCCGCCCGATTCGCTAAGCAGTTTACGACGGCATCCGTTGCGTGAGTATCTACTTTCTTGACAGAGGTCCATGGTGTCCGTAACTTGTCCCAACGTGGAATTTCAGCAGAGATAAGGACTCCTGAGTCCGTTACGCTTAGGATATGAGTTACCAAAAGACGTTCCCGACCTGCCGGGAACGTCTTTTGGTGTGCGCCCTTCGGTGAAAACGAAGGGCAGTGGAGGAAAATGACCTCAAATCATTGCTGTACAATAAAGCCTCAGCCCTAGTCCGTACTGTGCCCCATAAATTGCATCAACATTTGAGTACTAGTGTTTGCTACGGAGTAAATAGTACCTGCAGGTTACTGTCCTGATCAAGGAACCGGGTGTGTTGGTCTGATATGATTAACTGATTGTATTCACCAAATTCTGTAGCATATGTCCGGTAGGGGATATTAGTCCAAAACGTGAAATAGTGGCAATTGACAGAGAGAAACGCAGCAAAATGCAGAAAGCTTGAACAAAGCTGAAATAGTTGCGACTTTTTTGATTTATTCACGTATATAAACCTTTAATAAGACTAAAATACGCCAAAAGGAGCGATGCATCTTGAATTTCATGAACCAGAATGGCGATAATATCCCAGGGTTCAAGCTGCCGAAGTTGAAGCCGGGCATGTACAAGAGGATAGGGGTGGGGGTAGCCGCTGCGGCTGTGTTGCTGTATATCGGCGCCACCTCATTTTATACTGTGCAGGAGCAGGAACGTGCGGCTATTCTGACCTTCGGCAAGTATACGAGTGAGAGCTCAGCCGGGCTCCATTTCAAATGGCCCTATCCCATCCAGGATGTAATTACCGTGCCTGCCGAGCTGACCCAGCGGATTCATATCGGGTACCGCCAAGAGTCGGATGGAGCAGTTCCGGTGGATGATGAAGCTATGATGATTACAGGCGATGAGAATATTGTCTCTGCCGATGCGGTAGTCCAGTGGAAGATCAGCAATATCCGTGATTACCTGTATAACATTGATGACCCGGACAAATTCCTGCGTAACTCGGCCAGCTCCTCGATCCGTGCGGTCATTGGTTCCGAGAAGCTGGATTATGCCATTACTGACGGGAAGACGGTCATTCAGGATAAGGTCCGCGTGCTGCTGGTGGATCTGCAGAAGAAATACAACACCGGCATTCAGATCATCGATATCAAGTTCCAGGATATTGAGCCGCCAAGCGGCCAGGTGGAGGAAGCCTTCCGCGAGGTGACGAACGCCCGTGAAGAGAAGAATACGAAGATCAACAACGCCAAGAAGTACGAGAACGATATCATTCCGAAGGCGCGCGGTGAAGCACAGGCCCTGCTGGAGCGGGCCGAAGGCGAGAAGAAGTCGCGTATCCTGAATGCGCAGGGGGATGTGGCGCGGTTCAATGCGATTTTTGCCGAATATGCCAATAATCAGAGCGTCACCGAGAGCCGGCTGGTCCTGGAGACACTGGAGACGATCCTGCCTAACGCCAGAATCTTCATTACGAACTCAAACAGTGACACTGTGAACTATCTGCCGCTGAATGAGCTGATGCGCAGCACCAAGGATAGCCCCTCTGCTCCTGCCGCTGTGAATCCGGCGCCTTCAGCCGCACCGCAAGGAGGAGATGCCAAGTGAAAAGAAACCCGATCATCTTATTGATATCATCTATCGTTCTGATTATTCTGCTGGCTGGCTCTATGTACATCGTGAAGGAAGGGGAATATAAGGTCGTTCTCCGTTTCGGTGAAGCAATGCGTGCTGTGGAGGAGCCGGGGCTGAAGTTCAAGCTTCCTTTTATCGAAAATGTCTCGGAGCTGCCCAAGTATCAGATGACGTACGAGAGCTCGCCGACCAGCATTCTGACCAAGGACCAGAAGCCGATTGTGGTTGATAATTATACGGTCTGGAGAATCACCAACGCCTCGCAGTTCCTGAGAACCGTTCAATCGGTCAGCGGTGGGGTCCAGCGTATCGATGAAGCTGTCTACAACTCGGTGCGCCGCAAACTGTCGGAGGTCAACTATGAGAATATCATCAGTGAGGATACCGGACGGGGCAATATTAATGATGAGATTACTAAGGATGTAGTAGCGGCTTTGACCCGGGATAATTACGGAATTGAAGTCATTGACGTACGGATCAAGCGTACCGACCTGCCGGAAGAGAACAAGCAGAGCGTGTACAACCGGATGATCTCGGACCGTCAATCCATTGCTGCACGTTATCTGTCCGAAGGGGACGAGGAATCCAGGAAGATCACCTCCAAGGCGGACCGCGCCTCCCGGGAGCTGATGGCCCAGGCTGAAGCCGACTCCAAGAAGATTATCGCCGCAGGCGAAGGGGAAGCGGCCAAGATCTATAACCTGGCCTATGGCAAATCTCCCGAGTTCTATAGCTTCTACCGCACGCTGCAGAGTTATGTGACTACGCTGAAGAATGAGCCGGTCATCATGATCCCGATCGATTCGCCTTATGCGAAGATACTGATGGGCAATAAATAAATAGGCTGAATGACAAACACCCCTTAGGATCAATTGATTCTAAGGGGTGTTTGTCGTTTTGCCCGGCGGGCTAGAAGGTTGTAATTTCAGGAAAATAGGCTTATCTAGATAACTCACTTAATATATATTGTGTTATATCAATTATTTTCAAATCAAAGGGGTGTTCATATGAATCAGAAGATAAAACGAGTGCTACTTGGCAGCCCGATCCATCAGAAACCGGAGATTCTGGAGCATTTTCTGAAGTCGCTGCAGCGGCTCAACCTTAACAATATTGAGCTGCATTACTATCTGATTGATGATAATCGGGATACAGCTTCCAGTGAACTCCTGCAGCAGTTCGCCCAGAGCGGGAGAACAGTCTTCCTGGAACCCTCTGGCTACCATGATGACTATATACGCGATGATAATACCCATGCCTGGCGTATCAGCCTTATCTGGAAGGTGGCCGAGTTCAAAAATAAGATGATCCGGCGCGCGGAAGCTTTCGGCTATGATTATCTGTTTCTGGTGGATTCCGATCTTATTCTTCATCCAAGTACGCTGGAACAGCTGATCAATTCAGGCAAGGACATTATCGCTGAAGTGTTCTGGACCCAGTGGCAGCCGGGCAAGCTGGAACAGCCGCAGGTGTGGATGCATGACGAATACAACCAATGGGAAGCGTTGCCGGGAGAAAAGCTTTCACCTGAGGAGATCAAGCGCCGCCTGCATGCTTTTCTGCTTAAGATGAGGCAACCGGGAACCTATGAAGTCGGCGGACTTGGTGCCTGTACTCTGATCAGCATCAAGGCCATCAAGTCCGGTATTAGTTACAAGAAGGTCCGAAACCTCTCCTATTGGGGAGAGGATCGCCATTTCTGTATCCGTGCAGCAGCACTTGATATTCCCCTCTTCGTGGATACTCATTATCCGGCGCTGCATATCTACAGAGACAGTGATCTTGACAAAGTGGAGGAGTTCGTAAAACTAACAGATGCAGAAGCTAATCTAATTAAGCTGCAAGCTGCTGATGCGGAACATGTTGTCACCCCGGCAGCGGCACAACGCCGACACAAGCTGACTCTCACGATGATCGTCAAGAATGAAGCCTCAAGGTTCCTGCGGAAGATTCTGGAAGAGCACCGCAAATATATCGACGAGGCCGTTATTATCGATGATGGCAGCACAGATGAAACAGCAGAATTAATTAAGGAGGTTCTGGGGGGAATTCCGCTTAAGTTGATTTATAATCCGGTCTCCCGCTTCAACAATGAATCCGAGCTGCGCAAGCAGCAGTGGGAGGCGGTGGTTGCGACCCAGCCGGAATGGATTCTTAATCTGGATGGGGATGAGATCTTTGAATCCAGCTTTGCCGAAGAAGTGGACTCCCTGCTGAGAACGGAGAACTGCGACTTATTCTGCTTCCGCCTCTACGATCTATGGGATGACAACCATTACCGCGAGGATAAGTACTGGCGGGCCCACATGAGATACCGGCCGTTCCTGGTCCGCTACCGCGAAGACATTACCTATCTCTGGAATGATCTCCCGCAACACTCCGGGCGGTTGCCAGAGAATATTTGGGAATTGCCTCATCAATTGAGCAACCTGCGGATTAAGCATCTCGGCTGGTCGAAGCAGGAATTTCGGCTGGAGAAGTATATGCGTTATATGCAACTGGACCCGAATGGCAAGTACGGCTGGAAGGAGCAGTATCAGTCCATCCTTGACGAGCATCCCCGTCTGTTGCCTTGGAGCGAATAGTAAGGGCATCCGTTTCTGTTACTGGAAGATCAGCAGTAGCGTGCCCACCACGAAGCAGTAGTACGAAAAGTAGATCAGGTTCCCCTTCGCCATAATGCCGATGAACCAGCGCATCGCGTAATAAGTGGCGACCAGTGTGGTGAGGAAGGCAATCATATAGGGAATTGCCAGCGCGGAGCGGTTAGGATCATGCACGATGTCGGATGCACCCAGGATCAGACCGCCGATACTAATAGGAATGTACAGCATGAAGGAGAACTTGAGTGCGGTCTCCTGCTTCATCCCGACGGCGATCGAGGCGATCACGGTTGAACCGGAACGGCTGATACCGGGAATCAGGGCCACTGCCTGAGCCAGTCCGACAAGAATGGCATCCCGCACGGTAAGATTTCCGTCTCTTTTTTGCCCGCGCAGATTGCGGATCAGCCAGAGGGCCACCCCGGTAACAAGTAAGCTGATGGATACGGTATGTACGGAGGTGAAGACGCGTTCGATCGTATCCTTGAAGAACACAGCAGCCACGGCTGCAGGAATCGTACCTATCACAATATAGAGGCAGAACATGAACTCCGACCGGTACTTGGCATTGCGCGTGCGCATATAATGGAAGGCACCTGTAATCAGATCCAGAATATCTTTGCGGAAAATAAAACAGATGGCGATCAGGGATGCCGTATTCGTTAAGATTTCAAAGGATAGCCCATTCTGCTTCATGCCGAGCAGTCGTTGTACGATGATCAGGTGCCCGCTGGAAGAGACGGGAATCGGCTCCGTCACTCCCTGCACGAGACCCAGCAATAAGTATTTTAGCCATTCGAACCAATTCTCCATGAGTTCCTCCTGAATATCAACTGCAATTTCGTTAAGCCTGTCTTCTTCTTAGCCGCTTGGACAAGACGTACAGTCCGAAGCCGAGCAGGAACAGGGTTGCCGCCGGAATAAGGTAAGGCTTGACGATCTCGTCCACATGCTCCCACTGCGAGCCCAGCTTGAAGCCCAGATAGACATAGACCGAGGTGATCGGAAGCATGGCCAGGAAGGTGTACAGACTGAACTTGAACACATTCATTTTGGCGATTCCGCAAGGGATGGAGATCAGCGTTCTCACACCGGGGATGAAGCGTCCGTAGAAGGCCACACCGCTGCCGTATTTCTCAAAAAAACGGTCGGAGGCCTCCAGATGATGCGGGCGGATGAACAGATACTTGCCGTACTTATCGACCATCGGCCTGCCGCCATACCGGCCCAAGGCATACAGTGTTAGCGGGCCGAAGGTGCCCCCGACAGTACCAGCCAGGATCGTAAGCAGGAGCTTCATGTCCCCAAGATACACCCAATATCCGGCAAGCGGCAGCACGATTTCAGCAGGTACGAATTCAAACGACAAGGCGATGACGATACCAGCATACGACAAATCTTTGAAAAAGAGTATAAATTCCGTAATCCACTCTGTCATGCATTTCTCTCCCTTCTCAAACAAAAAGCCCCCTAATTAAAGGGGGCAGTCTCATCAACTGTCAGCACCCTCTCATCTGTGCAAGGCATCCGGGATGCCTCTAGTGCTGTGCCTTAATGCTTATAGCATGCCGGTCACAGCGGTATCATCGGGCGAAGCCCTCCACCGAACTCTGGATAAGAGTATTATTCAATTTGATAACATTAAAACATACCTGTTACCCATTAAGCAAGTTTGAGAGAGTGGGAGAAACTGTGTATAAAATATGAAAGCGTTATCGCAGCTCAATCCTGAACACATCGCCCGCTTGCCCGCCGAACACGGCCATTCCGCCGTCCGGCAACCGGACCGAAGGGTCTTTGCTTACCTTGAAGTGGCTTACAATCATCCCGTCGGCATCATAGACAACGAAACCGCCGCTTGGGGGAGAGGTAACGGTCATGGTTTTGCCGGCAGCCTTCTTATCAATCTTGAACCATACACTCTCGCCGCCCGCAGGAACGGTGCTGGTAGAGGCAGGGCCTCCGTAGATCGGCTTCACGGCGTTCTCGCTAATATAATCATTGCCGTCAATGGTTAAATATTCGGCACCGTTCTGCTTGGAGAAGGTCAGATCGAAGGCATCTCTTCCGTTCATGACTGGAATCTCAGCCGCATTGACGGCGGTGTTCTCGTCCACAATCCGCGTCCCGGTGGCATAGCCTTGTTCAACCTCAATAGTCTTCGTCAAGATGGAAGGGGAGAGGTAGAAGAAGGAATTGATTTTCTCATCCACAGCGTAGTAATGCTTCCCGTCTCTTTGCGCCCAGGCCTGCTTCGTAGAAGCATTCAGCGGACTTACCGCAAGCTTCTGATATTCATACGTGACCATTAGCATTTGACCAACGCCAGGGATGCTCAGGTGGGTATTCAGCTTCAAATAGGTTTTGCCGTTCTTCTGTTTATCGAAGCTTATGGCGGCGCTGCCGTCCGGGCTCGTGAACTGCCCCTTGCCGGTATAGATATACTTCTGTGCAGGAATGAGTCCCCCTTCAAGCGCAGGCAGATCAATCGCTCCGTCCTTAATGGTTATGGCTGTGGTTGCGCCGACAGTGCCATATAATCCCGCAAAGGACTGCATCTCAGCTGGCATAGCCGCTTTAACAGGAGGCTTGAAGGCAGCATCCGGCAGAATCTTGTTAATCTTCCCGGTGTCCTTCAGGTAGGCCAGCAGCACATTGGTGGCGAAAATGGTGTTATAGATTGAGCTTCCGCCTGACGAGAGCACCGCGATGGATATATCGGATTCCGGCAGGGTAATCAGGTCAGCGTGATACATGATGGTATCTCCGCCTTTGGATAAGGCTGTGATTCCGTAATCACTGAACGGCGCCAGATCTACGGCATCCCAGCCCAGACCGTAATTGAAGCTGTTTCTCTCCTCAGGCACCCAGATCCCGTTCTTGTATTCGGGCTGCTGCATCGCTGTAGCGGAGGCTTTCGACAGAACGTCTGGATGCTTTCCGTTCAGCATCTCGGCGAATGTAGTCAGATCTTCGGCTGTGGAATAGAGGCCACCCGCTCCGAGGATATTGGCGTTCTCGCTAGGCAATGCCTGCGTTAGACCAGGGAAGTAGGTTTTGGCGAGCTGCTGCCGGTTAAAGGTATCCAGCGGCGTCTTGGTGGAGCTTAGCTTCAGCGGGCTGCTCATGTGCTGATCCAGGAACTCTGTATAGCTATTGCCCGTCACCTGCTCAATCATCAGCTCCAGCAATTGAAAGCCGTCATTGCAGTATACGGAATATGCGCCGGGATCGGATTTCAGGCGTTCGGACTGAAGCCTGGTCAGCAGCTCATCATGATTCTGTGTATCGGCATCGTCCATCAGAATGCTGTTCCCGTAGTGGCTGCCGTACAGGCCCGAGGAGTGGTTCATTAACATGCGCGGGGTAATCTGCTTGTACCGCTCATCGGCCATCTTGAACTGCGGCAGATACGTGGTCAGCGGCTGATCAATGTCAATGATCTTATCTTCTGCGAGCATCATCGTGGCTGCGGAGACATGCATTTTGCTGACCGAGCCGATGCCGAACATCGTATCCTTGGTGATCGTCGTCCCGGCTGCCTTATCGGATACACCGAAGCCGCCGGATACCGTAATCGCACCTCTATCCCTGATTGCATATTGCATGCCGCTTACCCCGTAATCGGATACGATCTTCGAGCCCAGCAGGCGGGCTGTTGTCTGCACCGGGCTCTCCTTCTCCTGCGCGGCAGCCGGGGCCGCAGGAATCACTAACATGGCAGCCAGTACGACTGAAGTTAACTTGTTCATCTTGAATTCCTCCTCTTGTGTCTCTTAGGTAATCTTCCTGAAGTTATCATACAGGCAGAAGAGAGGAACGTGGCTTGAACAACCCTGAAACGCTAATAACGATCCCTAAAGTGCATTTTATATAGAGGCTTCGCGTGAGAAGGGGAGGACCACCATATTGTTGAATTCCCGATGCCCGGCTTCAATCGTCATATTCCCGCCGTACTTCTCGCAGATTCTGGAGATATTGGTCAGGCCGATGCCGTGGTATTCCGGGTCGGGCTTCCGGCTCTGCAATGGGGCGGTCACCGTGGCGGTGTGATTCAGGATATGGATGAACAGGGCGGACTCACTGGAGTGCATCTGGATCAGAATGTAGCGGTCCTCGGCGAGCCGTACTTTTTTGGAGGCTTCAATGGCATTGTCCAGCATGTTGCCCAGCACAACGCACAGGTCATAACGGTCGATGTGAAGCTCACGGGACAGCAGCTTAAGGCGGGTGTCGATTCGGATGCCGTTCGCTTGTCCGATATTCAGCGTGTTCGTGACCAGCGCATCCACCACCAGATGGCCGGTGTTGACCCGCTGGTAGGCATCCTCCACTTTATTCAGCGTGAGCTTGATATGCGCAAGAGCTGCCGCCGGATCATCCCGCCGTATACATTCTTCAATGTAGAGGAACTGCTGATGGGTGTCGTGGATGATTCTTTTGATCGACTTGAAGCTGTGCACCGTCTTCTCATAGTTGGCGTCCTGATAGTTCATCTGGTGCTGAAGCTGGGCGTTCTCATGCATGAACTGGAACTTGTCGGTAATGGTATCGAAGATATAGACGATCATCACATTCAAGAACAGGAAGCCGAGAATCGCAAAAAAATAATAGAAATCCTTCGTGCTGTTAACGGTAAGGATGTTGATCTGATAGGTGCTGATGAGCGGGACAATCAGGAACATCACATAATACCGGTAGGGCAGGGAGACGCTTCGCCGCTTGGAGATCAGCCGGATGATCTGAATCACCGGGAACATAATAATGCAGCTTAGGATCAGTCCCTTGATGAAGGCCTGCCGGTCAATTCCCGTACCCGTGTCCATGCTGGTGTAGTCTACCGAATCTATCATTGAGAAAATATACAGCGAGATAAAGCTGACCACCGTCATCAGCACAGCGTACAGCGTGGAAAAGATCACCTGGGTCTTCATCTCCACCTTATAGGCTTGCGCCATAGTGAAGATCATCAGCAAGGCTACGCCGGAGGAGAATATAGGGGACAGCGGGGTGACCAGGTAGAGAAAGCAGAGTACCCCGTAGATGAGGAAATATATGATCCGGTTAGGCTTTCTGGCGGACTTATCAAACACGGAGGCAAAGAAGAATTGGGTCTGAAAGCACATCACCAGTACCACACAGACGACGAGAGTCAGATTATAGTGAGTCATAGGAGCTGCCCTTCATGATCATGAATTTGGTGTAGAAGTCCTTAACCTCTTTAATTTTGGACCGGCCGATGGGGAACTCCTGCCCGCCCGACATCAGCACGGAGCCGCCCGCGAACTTGTGGACATGCAGCAGGTTGATAATAATCGAACGGTGGATCTGCAGGAAATGGCTGTCGCGTAGGGCTGAAGCGTACTCTGCAATAATCCCTCTGGTCTCATAGATCTCCGTGGTGGTAATCACATTCAGCTTGCTCTTGACCGTCAGGCTCTTGGCCGCCTCAATCCCGATAATATCATCATGTCGCAAGACGACTTCCTCATACCCGGACTTGATAACCATGAATTTCTTAGTCTGGGCCTGGAAGTAATCACACAGCTTCAGGATCTTCTCCTCCAGGAGCTGCGGGGCGACCGGCTTGATCAGATACTGGAAGGTAATCACGTCGAAGCTCTCCACCATATATTCAGGGTAGCTGGTCAGGAATATAATCTGTTCGTCAAAATGCTTCTGGCTTCTCAAGCGGCGCGCCGCCTGAATCCCGTTCATACCGCCCATCTCCACATCCAGAATCAGGATATGGAAGGGGGCTCCGCCCTGTTCATAGTGGGAGATTAAGTCCTCTCCCGAAGGAAACAGCTCAATTTCAAATTCGGTATCCGTCTTGACGGATAAGCCGACCAGAATCCTCTTCACCAGCTCCCGCTGCTGTTCTTCATCCTCACATATCGCTACCCGATACATCCAAGGGTCCCCCTTCATTCCGGCTCCATGCCTAAGCAGATATTTGTACACAACATTATATAGCATTGTCCAGGGGAAGGAGCGAATCAGGGGGTCAAACGCATAAGTTAATCCCTGGACTGCAAAAGCGAATCGGTGAAAATCCGGAGACCAGGGCGGGCGCTACGCTTTTACGCGGGTCGTTCCGCCCGCTCCGCTGTTTAAGCGTGTAATCTACTTCCACAGCCGCAACAGCGGCCCTGCCTCGCCGTATACGGGATCACGCTCCGGCAGCGGAACTTCGCGGATCTCGGGGAGCGCCGCAGCGAAGTCATCCGGGTCCGCCCGGCGGGTGTTATAATCCATGCCGCCGGGATAAGCACCGGCGATGCGGAAGTCCGGCGAAGCCGTGAGCTTCTTGTGTGCCGTCCCGGCAGGCAGCACCACAACGTCACCGGCCTCCACGCTGGCGGTGTATCCGGCATCTCCGCCAAGCTGGAGGCTGGCGCTGCCGGAGATCACGCCCAGCACCTCATGCGCGTTGCTGTGATAATGGTGATAGGGGAAGACGCCGTTCACCCAGCTGTTCAGCCAGCCATTGTTATTGAAGATCTGTTCGGTGTCTTCCGGGTGGTCCCGGAGAACACCCTTATACAGCAGGACCGGAAGCTCCGGGTTGTTCGGCAGCAGGCCATCCGGCTGGAAACTGAGCTTCATTATAGATTCATCCTGCTCCCGGCCTATATAGTTATGTTCTGGCATAGCGGATCATCTCCTTTGTATATAGAATTACCCTGATGCTAGTACTGCACACCATGGATTCTATTGACGGGAATTTTTTCTGTGAATGGTGCTATTCCCTGTGCTTTACCTGCTTGTAAAAGGGTAATTGATGGCATACAGTGTAACATAGCTGTTATAGATGGTTGTGAAAGGGAGGGGTTATAGTGAGAATTATCCGTAAAATCAGTATCCTGCTGGCGGCCGCGCTGCTGCTGCCTGCCATTCTGGTGCCTCAGGGGGCAAAGGCTGCTCCCGTACAGGCGAAGGCTGCGTCAGCCGGGACGGTGGCCGCTGCCGCTTCACCCGCCCAGAGTCCGGCCACGAACGGACTGGTGCCGCTGACCGGCGCCATCAACGGGAATCTGCCGATTCATATGTCCATTAAGGTGGAGAGCGGCGGGAAGCTGACCGGAAGTTATTATTATGATAAATACAAGAAGACAATTAGACTCACCGGTACAGTCAGCGGCAAATACGCAAATATGTATGAATACGATGCAAAGGGCAAGGAAACCGGCCATTTCGAGGGCTGGTGGATCCCCGGCACCGGCTTCGCCGGAGTATGGAGCAACCCGGACGGCACCCGCCAGCTTCCGGTAGAAGCATTGACAGCTGCCGCCGCAGCCAGCGCCAAGGTTCCGGCAGCAGCGGACTGGAGCGGGGAGTGGTATATGGAGACGTATTCGCCCTTCTTCGGATCTTATGTTGAATTCAGCAATGTGAAGAGCGATAAGCTGGTCTTCTCGATGGATGCCTACGATGGCGCCCATTCCGGCCAGCTGTATGAAGAGTCGGCAGTGGTCCGCAAACGGATGGCCGTCTACAAGGAAGAGGACGGTTCCGTAGTCTTTTTCTATCTGCTGAACGGCAATCTATATGTCACCAGCCCTTCGCCGGTGTATTCTGCCGGGGCGAATGTAACCTACACCGGCCAATATACAAGAGATTCGCAAGAGACGGTCTACACACTGCGTGACACCGGTGTCTTCAAGACGGCCGCAGATGATAAGGCCTTCCGTAAGCTGGTAGGGGAAGATTATGATCTGTTCCTGTACAGTATGCAGTTGCTGGATGAGCCGAAGGATCTGGACGGTAAAGGGGCAAAAGTGGTAGAGGGCGGCGTCAGAGGGCTGTTCACCCTTACGGAAGCCATCATCATGTATGATAAGCAGGGCCATTTCTGGGCGGCTGCGCTTGATTCGGATGAAGCCTCTGATTCAGAGGAGATTCCTGAGACCTTCGTACGGTTCTATACGAATGTTCCCGGCACCAGCAAGCTGCCGAAGACTATTGTGAAATGGATGGAGGATTTTCCTGATTACGCAGTGGTCTATATGAATTTCTGAACCTTCGCCAGAGCGTTTTAAGTTCCCCGTAATGGGTACATTGAAAGAGTGAGGTCTGTCTGACATGGGTAGCTACTGCACGAGAATCAGTGTACACCGGTTATGTCAGCGGATTCGCATGTCCTGCAGCTTTTCACTGAAAGGACGGGACAGCGCGGATGCGCAGGTCCTGCCGCTATAATGAAAGCTGCGGGTGCAACAAGAAACGGTATGCCTAACCCCTGACCGGGGGGCGGCATACCGTTTTTGTATGGATTCTGTTATCGCCGAAGTTCCGGCATGGAATCAAGTATATAGACGCTTCCAATTCGCATACCAGCGCTCAACCTTCGCGGACGGAGTGAGCTTCAGATCCCGCCAGAGCAGGCTGCGCAGCTTCTCATATTGCTCCTGTACGAAGCTCAGCTCACCCAGCCGGTTATAGAATTCCATGAGCGCCAGGTAACCCGGCTCGTGGTAGGGATGCAGCTCCACAATCCGCTGATAGGTGTTGACGGCCTTGGTGATATTATCCTTGACGGTATAATAATCGGCCAGCTCTGTGGCATGCTGTAAGGAGAGGTTCCTTAGCCGCTGCCGTTCACTCTCGGCCCACAGGTACTCATAATCTCCCAAGTAATCACCGGTATAGAGTTTTAGCAGCTCTTCGTGCTCCGCTACGTTATAATCATCGACCGGGTCCAGGGAGACGACCCCTTCCTCCCACAGTACCGCATCGATCTGCGCATCGCCGCTCTCCAGCATATACCCTTCACCCACGCTCGCATTGCTGATCACAAGGCCGATGTCCGCCCTTTTCAGAGATTGCCTGATCTGGTAGATGGCCGTATACAGATGGGTAGAGGCACGCTTGAATGAGGCCTCGGGCCAGAGCAGCTCGATCAGCTTGTCCTTCACAACGATCCGGTCGTGGTGGTATAGCAGGAAGGCGAACAGCTCCTGGGCTTTGGATGTGCGCCAGCGGAAATCCCGGATAGGGATGCCTCCCCGTTCGAATTGGATAGCATTGAAGCAGCGGATCAGCAGCAAGCCTGGCTTGTCCGTGTCATCCTGGTTGACCTTCCGGCTCCTGATTCGCTGGAGGGTCCGGCTCAGCCGTTCCCTGGAGACCGGCTTGAGCAGATAATCCTGTGCGCTAACCTCGAAGGCTTCCAGCGCGAAGCTGTTATGGGCGGAGACGAATACGATGGCTGAGCCGGGACAGCACTCTTCGAGCTGCCTCGCAGCCTCCACGCCGTTCAGCCCCGGCATATCAATATCAAGAAAAATAATATCTGCCTCCCAGCCGGCCGCTTCGCTCATAGCCAGCAGGGGATTGGTATAGGTTGCCGTTACAATGGTCGATCCCAGCGCCCTGAGCGTGGATTCCAGCTGAATCAGGGCGAGTCGTTCATCATCGATCAGCACTACCCGAAGCATTGTAGCACCTCCTTGTACAGGATATAGCAGATGGAGGATGGATTCACTCCATAGGCCGGAGAGGAATCATAAAGGAGACGGTGGTTCCAAAGCCGGGGCGGCTCTGAATGAACAAGCCTTGCCCGTAACGTTCAATCAGCCTCCGGTTCGTGTTCCATATCCCGATACCGGAGTTCTTGTCCTTGTGCTTCATCAGCAGGCGTTCAATTTGCCCCTGCTCCATGCCTTTGCCATTGTCCTGCACCGTAAGCCGGACCTGCTCCCCCTCCTTTTCAATGCGGATAGTCAGCGTGCCTCCCTCTATAAGACTGAGCAGCCCGTGACGGACGGCATTCTCTACCAGCGGCTGCAGAATCAGCGGGGGAACCCGCAGCAGTCCGGTATAATTCCGCTGCCATTTGACCTCCAGCCGTTCGCCGAACCGCACCTGCTCGATGTATAAGTAGGCTTCTACTAACGATAGCTCCTGCTTCAAATGAACCAGTCTGCCGGTATTCATCAGGTCGAAGCTTGAGCGCAGATAGGAGGAGAAGGCCTCAATGAGCTGCTGCATCTGGCAGATATCGATGGTACTGAGCGTGGCGATGGAATTCAGGGCGTTGAACAGGAAGTGTGGGCGGATCTGCGCCTGAAGGTAAGCCACCTCCAGCCGCAGGCTGTGGTCGATGGTCTGCTTCAGCCGTGCCAGTCCGGTAACCCGGTATTTGAGTTCCAGGCTGTCTACCGGCTTGGTCACATAATCATTAGCCCCCTGCTGAAATCCGTAGTAGATCTCCTCGCGCATAGCCCGCGCCGTCAGCAGCAGCACCGGCAGCTCTGACACCGGATACCGCTCCCTTACCCGGCGGGTCAGCTCATAGCCGGACATCCCGGGCATCATCACATCGGTAATGAGCAGATCCCAGGATTCCTCCTCCAGCCGCATCAGGGCTTCCTGCCCGCTTAACACAGAGGTCAGCTGATAGATATCTTCATGCAAAATAGTCGAGAGCACCCGGAGATTAACAGGATCATCGTCAACGGCCAATATCCTTAGGACAGCTTCATCTGTACCCAAGCCGGACGGGGGCGGCGGCACCCCCGCCAGGAACGGCTCATCGTCCTTATGGCGCAGACGGATACTCCGTCCGGTGTTCGCGGCATCCGGTGCTTCCACTGCTTCTACCCTGCCGAACCGCTCATCTATGAAGAAGGATTCGTGCGCCAGCGGCAGGGTGAAGCGGAAGACTGAGCCTTCCCCAAGGCTGGACTCCACGGTCAGGCTGCCCCCGTGCAGCTCCACCAGCTGCCGGGTTATGCCGAGCCCCAGACCCAGGCCCCCCCGGTCCTGTCCGCCTGCCTGTTCATAGGGGAGAAAGATGCGCGCGAGGGCTTCTTCCTCCATCCCCGCACCCGTGTCGGCCACGCTAACCAGCAGCTGCCCGTCCGCTTCTTCGGCAGTCACAAGAATGCCGCCGTTCTCTGTCCATTTTACTGCATTATGTATCAAGTTGAAGAGGATTTGAATCAGCCGCTTCTCATCGGCCCACACGCGCGGCAGTGAAGCGGATACGCTTACATGAAGCGTCAGGTTCTTACCGTCTGTTAAGTAGCGGAGCATGTCCACCACTCCGGCGGCGATTGTATGGACGGACAGCGGTGCAGGATGAAGGACCATCCGGTTCTCCCGGAGCAAAGTGAGATCCAGCAGATCATCCAGCAGCTGGGACATTTGCCGCCCGATCCGCACCAGCAATTCCAGATCTCCCGCGTCTTCTTCCGGAGAGGCTGCCCGCTTCTTGTCGTATTCCGACTGGGCAATGCTCATCATGCCGTGCAGCGGAGTCCGCAGCTCATGCGAGGTATTGATCAGGAACCGGTCCTTCTGCTTGTCCGCCTGCAACAGCTGTTCGTAGAGCAGCCTGTTCTCATTGGAGCGCCGGGTATATTGCTTCAGGGCATAAGCGGAGAATCCGACGATCGCAGCCAGAATATCTACAGAGTAGAAGGGCAGATTCTTCCGGTAACTATTCACTGTTGTTCCCCAGATTACCCCCGATACAATGGAGGAGCCGATGAAGGTGAGGAATCCGACATCCTTTTTTTGCTTATAGACCATAATTCCGAACAGCACAAACATCCAGCAGGGGGGGAGCATATACAGAAGGCTGAAATAAATAGTAGCATTGGACAGAACGATATGAATCGGAAGTATGCATAGGCACAGGGTATAGAGAAGAAGAAGCAAGCTATACACCTTAAAGCCCCGGCCGACAGCCTGTGCGCTGTAGAATTTGTAGGTCAGCAGCAGCATGAAAAAAACCATCCATACATAAGACAGCAGCTTGACCTTGATTCCCCAGGTGTAGTTGAGCGGCAGCACAATGAACAGCAGGACGTCATTATCCGCTGAGATGGAGACGGCCAGAATGATCAGCATAAGCGCAAATAACAGGAGGGCCGGTTGTTCTTTGTCAAACAGGTACAGAATGCAGACGTATAGCGCATGGAGAAGAAGGATGATGATGGTTGCCAGCTGAAACGAGGTAGAGTACCAGCGTTCCTTCTGAATCGAGGACTGGGCGCCGAAACGGATGGAATAGGAGATGCCCGCCTTCTCCCCATGCTCATAATTGGCAGTCTGGATCAGGACGAGCAGGTTCTTCGTTCCTTCCGGCGGAAGATAGTGAACATAATAGGGAACGGCCATAGGACGGTATAATTCCTTAGTTGCTGCGGGTTGACCCATAGCCTGAAGGGTGCAGCCGTTAATCTCGATCTTTGAAGACGCCTGGATCTGCTGGACCCAGAAGGTGTAAGGCTCATCCAGCGGCTGATCGACCAGAATACGCAGGGCATAGGTACCATAGCCTAGGGGAGAACCGGACATCGCTCCCTTCCAGTTGCCGGGTACCTTTACTGGGACAGCGTCTCCGGCGGTGCCGGAGCGGATATCACTTTCGCTGACCAGACGGTTCGGGTAGAAGTCCCATGTCCCGTCAAGGACAAGCGAGTGGGCATGCTTGAAGGTCCAGCCGCGTAGATCAAGCACGCCTGCATCCGCACTGGGCTGCTCCGGCAATGCAAAAATCTGCTGCCATACCCTTTGCATACCTAGCAGCAGAGAGATATATATAACCACTAAGGTCAGATGTTTTAAGTAATATCTGGAATTTTTATTCATCATAAATTAAAGATTTCGACAGAGGAGAGGAAGCACCTGCATAAAAATTAAATATATTATTGAACAATTAACAGAGGTCTATGCGAAAGATTCACGAAAGATTCTGGCGCCGGGGCTCAGATTCCGTCTCGTTCTTTTGTCCTGCTTTCCAAGCCGGCCAATAATGCTGCTTGCATAACCCTTTCGCATAATGCCGTCTGTTACAGTCCTCTTTCGTGCATTTTCTTTCGTTGGCGGCTCTGAGTCTTCCCATGTATGCATCCCTCCATAAAGGTTTCGTGTCAAGTCAAGCCCATTATAGAGAACCCTCATAGACAAGAACTGAACAAAAATGGAATTTAAATTCCATTATTTTTTGAAACGTATTTTTCGTTCCCATTGCATATAGATGATGTACCGAGTCCAATAAATCCATAAAACTAAACAAGTCACCCTTGTAAAGGAGGAGAGGCATTGCCTACTGAAGCTTCAACCTTGCGCGAGCAAATACTTGAATTGACGGGCCAGTTCTACGGCAGCCGTTGGCCGGGCCGGTCATTCGTGGCAGGCCGGGATTATGTACCTGTCAGCGGTAAGGTATTCGACGGGGAGGAGTTAATTAATCTAGTTGACGCTTCCCTGGATTTCCATTTAACCGCAGGCAGGTATACCGCTGAGTTCGAAAGTCGTTTCTCCCAAATCATGGGGAAAAAGCATACACTATTGGTCAATTCCGGCTCTAGTGCGAATCTGCTTGCCGTCGCAGCACTTACCTCGCCGCTGCTCGGTGAACGGCGGCTGCGGCCGGGCGATGAGGTAATTACCGTAGCCGCAGGCTTCCCGACCACGGTCAATCCGTTGATTCAGCATGGTCTGATTCCGGTATTCGTGGATGTGGAGCTGCCTACCTACAATATAAATACGGCACAGCTTGATGAGGCACTGAGTCCGCGTACCAGAGCGGTCATGCTGGCACATACACTCGGCAATCCCTTCGATCTGGCCAGCGTTAAGGCATTTACGGACCGGCATGGATTGTGGCTGATTGAGGATACCTGCGATGCTGTCGGGTCCATGTATGAAGGTAGGCCGGCCGGTTCCTTCGGGGATTTGGCAACCGTCAGCTTCTTTCCTGCCCACCATATGACCATGGGTGAGGGTGGAGCAGTGCTGACTTCGGGTGCCCGCTTGAAGAAAATTGTTGAATCACTCCGTGACTGGGGCAGGGACTGCTGGTGCCAGCCGGGAACCGACAATACCTGCGGCAAGCGGTTTGACTGGACCAAGGGCGAGCTGCCTGCCGGATACGACCACAAATATACGTATAGCCACATCGGCTATAATCTGAAGGCTACCGATATGCAGGCGGCCATTGGGGTCTCCCAGCTGGAGAAGCTGGAAGGGTTCCATGCTGCGCGCAGACGTAACTTTGACTATCTGAAGACTGCGCTGAAGCCGGCGGAGGAATGGCTTATTCTTCCGCAAGCGACGCCGCGCAGTGATCCGAGCTGGTTCGGCTTTCCACTGACTGTGAGGGAGGATGCTCCCCTCTCACGCAATGAAATCGTGCGCAAGTTGGAGGAAGCGCGTATCGGTACCCGGCTCTTGTTCGCCGGTAACCTGCTCAAGCAGCCTGCGTACTCCGGTGTGGCACACCGGATGGCCGCGCCGCTCATTCAGACGGACAGGATCATGAACGATACGTTCTGGGTAGGAATCTATCCGGGACTTACTACGGAGATGCTGGATTATACTGCCGAGGTGTTGCTGGGCTTGCTGAAAGGTAAGGAGGTAAGAAGATGAAGGTAGTCATTCTGGCCGGAGGCTACGGGACCCGTATCAGTGAAGAGACCGATGTGAAGCCCAAGCCGATGATTGAGATCGGCGATAAGCCGCTGCTGGTGCATATAATGGAGCATTATGCCTCGTATGGCTTCGATGATTTTGTCATTTGTTTGGGGTATTTGGGCCATGTCATCAAGAAATATTTTGCCGATTTCTACCTGCAGAGCTCCGATGTCTCGTTCGATTTCGGCAACGGCAATCAGATGACCCGCCATAACCGCCAGCTACGGAACTGGAAGGTAACACTCGCGGATACAGGCAGAGAGGCGATGACTGGCGGAAGAATCCGGCAAGTCCACAAATACACCGGCAATGAGCCGTTCATGCTGACTTATGGAGACGGTATTGCGGATGTCAATGTACCGGAGTTGCTGGACTTCCACCGGTCCCACGGAAAATTAGCGACGGTTACGGCTGTACAGCCGATAGGCCGTTTCGGAGCGCTGGATATTAAGGAGGATGTCAGGGTAACCGGCTTCGTGGAGAAGCCCAAAGGCGATGAGGGCTGGGTGAATGGCGGCTTCTTCGTCCTTCAGCCTGAGGTATTCTCCCTGATCGGGGGCGACAGCACTGTCTGGGAGCAAGAGCCGCTCCGGGAGCTGGCCGCGCGGGATGAGCTGAGGGCTTACAAGCACTATGGCTTCTGGCAGCCGATGGATACACTCCGTGATAAGCGTTACTTGGAGGAGCTGTGGCGGGAGGGAGGGCTCCCGTGGATAAGAACGAAATGACCACGGCGGAATTCTGGAAGGGGCGGCGTGTCTTCGTGACCGGACATACCGGCTTCAAGGGAAGCTGGCTCACCCGCTGGCTGACGATGCTGGGCGCAAGCGTGAGCGGCTATGCTTGGGACCGGGATGAGCATAAGCTCTTCCCGCTGATTGGGGCTGCGCCGGAGGTCCATACGGTCTGGGGGGATGTGCGGAACCGGCAGCGCCTGGATGCGGCGCTGCGGGAAGCGGCCCCGGAGGTAATCTTCCATCTGGCTGCCCAGCCGCTGGTTCGTACCTCTTACCAGTTCCCTGCCGATACTTTCGAGGTGAATGTGATGGGAACGGTGAACCTGCTGGAGGCAGTCGCAAGTGCGGTAGATTCAGGAACCCCGGTCAGAGCTGTCGTTAACGTTACGACAGATAAATGCTATGACAACCGCGAATGGATCTGGGGCTACCGGGAGACGGATCCGCTGGGCGGTTACGATCCTTATTCTTCCAGCAAGGCCTGTTCCGAGCTGGTGACGCAGGCTTACCGCAACAGCTATTTCCATCCGGCTCGCTATGCCGAGCATGGTGTTGCTGTCGCTACCGCCAGGGCTGGCAATGTTGTCGGAGGCGGCGATGATTCCCAGGACCGGCTGGTGCCGGACTGCCTGCGGTCATTCGCCGCTGGCTTAAGGCCGCTGCTGCGCAGCCCGGCGGCGACGCGGCCTTGGCAGCATGTGCTGGAGCCGCTTAGCGGCTATCTGCTGCTGGCCGAGAAGCTGGTGCAGGAGGGGGCGGAGTATGCCGCCGCCTGGAATTTCGGCCCGGAGGAGCAGAGCGTCCACAGTGTCGAGAAGGTGGCCGTCCGGCTCGCAGCACTCTGGGGAGAGGGAGCAGGCATTGATATCGCCGGTATCTCCGGGCTGCATGAGGCGGGCGAACTGCAGCTTGACAGCACCAGGGCCCGCCGCCTGCTGGGCTGGCGCTCCCGCTGGAGTGTGGAGCAGGCTCTGCAGAAGACAGTGGATTGGCACAGAGCGCTGGATGCAGGGCAGGATATGCGGAACATCAGCGAGCAGCAGATTCGCGAATACATGACACAGAACCTATAGGAGGGCACTAATGATTACTATCAGTCTATGTATGATTGTGCGCAATGAAGAGAACGGCTTGGGCCGTTGCCTGGATTGCGTGAAGGATATTGCGGACGAAATCGTTATTGTCGATACCGGCTCCACGGACCGGACCAAAGAGATTGCTGCGGAGTATGGGGCAGTGATCTATGATTTTGAATGGATTGACAATTTCGCGGCGGCCCGTAACGAAGCCTTCAGCAAGGCGACGAAGGAGTATATTCTCTGGCTGGATGCGGACGATACCATTGAGGAAATCGACCGGGTGCGCTTCAAGAAGCTGAAGGAGACATTGTCGCCGCAGTACCAGTCTGTGACCATGCCCTACAATCTGGCCTTCGACAGTGAAGGCAAAGTGACCTCAAGCCTTAGACGTAACCGGCTGGTCCGCCGGGACTGCGGCTTTCAGTGGGTCGGGCCGGTGCATGAGTATCTGGCGGTTGCCGGCAATACTTTTGACAGCGATGTCTGCATTACTCACAAGAAGGATAAGGTCCATACGGACCGCAACCTGCGCATCTACCGTGGACGCCAGGCCAGTGGCGAGGAGTTCTCGCCGCGCGATCTCTACTATTTCGCCAATGAGCTCCGGGATCATGCCATTCACGAAGAAGCGCTGGAATATTACGAGAAATTCCTGCAGACCGGCCAGGGCTGGGTGGAGGATAACTATCAGGCCTGCCTGAAAATGGCGGAATGCCATGGGAATCTTAACAATAAGGCCGGAAAGATGAACGCGCTGTACCGTACCCTGAATTATGATATTCCCCGTTCGGAATTCTGCTGCCGTCTGGGAAGTGAATTCGTGGAAGCCGGAGAGTTCCAGCGGGCGATCTACTGGTTCGAACAGGCGATTTCGCTGCCGCGAAGATCTACTCTGGGACTACAGGATATGACCTCTACCACTTGGGTGCCGCATCTGCAATTATGCGTATGCTACGACCGGATGGGTCAGTACCTCAAGGCTAATTATCATAATGAGTCAGCTCTATTCTATTATCCTACACATCCAAGTATGCTGCATAACCGGAAATATTATAAAGAACTCCTAGGTGAATCCTTCAGCGAATTATTTAAAGTTTCTTAAGCAGGTAATCTGCCGCTTCCAGGGCAGCTTAATAGACAGGCAACGTTCTCCGGAACGGGCCTGTCTATTTATTTTGCGGGACGATAATTAGAGAAATAGGTATTTTTACACATTTATTACGAGGCACATGAATACCATTAAAGTAAATAAGTCCACCTAAAATAGAGGAGCGATGTTATGGTACGCCATTACACCCAACTGGAAATCATTAATTTATCGAAATTGCCTCCGACTACTGTGAAGAGATGGCTGGAATATTTCTCTTACTTCGTACCGGGGACCCGGCAAGGAGATCAGGTGCTCTATCCCTATGAAACTCTGAAACTGTTAAAAAGAATCAGTGAGCTGCGTATGGAACGCTATCATCTAAGCACCATTGTACGCCTGCTGATCGAGGAGGGCTTCCCGATGTACAGCAAAAGTGAACAAGAGCTTCCCGTACCAGAGCGAACGGAAAACCGTATGACCGAGGCCCCGGAGCAGGACAGACAGCAGCAGCTTGTGGCTTCCCTTTCTTCACTGGCCAATGAGCTGCTCCGGATAGCGGATCATCTGAATCACTTGAAGTTGCAGTAGGCGGAGTTTATATGATTTGGGCTTGTCCATTTTTACGCGGAAGGTACCAGTTGCAACTTATATGCCTAGACAGAGGGTTTCAGCAAGCAGCGAACAGGACATTGCCCTGTACATAGCACCAAGTTCCTCCCGGCTGTGCCGCCACCCTCAATATGTTGTTATGTCCGTCTGGCTGAAGAATGGCAGTTGCCTGTTATTCCTCATCTTCCTCAATTTCAGTAGTTAGTTCTTCTTCCAGCAATCGTGCGGATAAGGCACCAGAGTCACTCAGCAAACGCAGAATCCGGTCCATCTTACTAAGACTAAGCCACTGGCCCTTGGTAATCTCTTCGAGCAGTCTGGCGGTTGTGTTATTCAACTGGATCATGTTGAGGAAATTCATGTTTCCGGGATTAGAAAGCACGAAGGCCTGCATCGCTTCCGCTTCTGCATTAATAATGTGAGACAAAGACATCTCGTTGATCGCAATAGAGGTGAGCAGGAGAGAGATGCTTTCCTCCCGCGTAAGCGAGATATCGGGAGTTATATTGGGGATGTGGGGCATTGACATGCAGATCTCCTCCAAAACGTGAAAGGTTGCTTTGCGCTTAATTATCTAGTCATAGCTATGTATACTTCAGGCACAGATTGTCCTATTCCTGTTATTCTCTGAAATCCGCCAAATCCGATATACCTGGGACAAATGGTGATAGGGACAAGTCAAAAGCACATATATATAACAGTAACTAAATCAAAGCAGGCAGCGGGGGGGATGAAGCGATGCTACAGCGGGAACGGTTGATCAAAGCGATTATTCTGGCTGCGGCGCTGGAGGAAGAAGCGGTCTCGGCTCTGATCGCGGTTGAAATCCGCAAGCTGGAATATATGTATGATGATGAATACAGCTGGGAAGAAGAACCAGAGATGGGGGGGCTTGACGCCCTGCAGGCGGCGGTGGCCAGAATCATCACGGCCCTGGCCCAGCATCAGGCCATGATCTGCCGGACACTGGAAACCAGCAGACGGCTGGTGCGAGAGGTGAACGGGTATGAAGGCTGAAGCCCGGAAATCGGAGGATGAGCTATTGGTAGAGGCGATTCATAAAACAATGGGACAGATGGAGCAGCTGAAGCAGGCTTGTCTGCGGCTCTCGGTCAATGCGGATGACGAGCTGGCGCTGTTCATGCGCGAGACAGAACGGCTGCTTGAACGAGCTCAGTCCACAGGCCGGGAGGCTGAGAGGCAAGAACCGGAGCATCGGGAGCAGGTATCCACCGTTATCAAGCAGACCATCCGTCCTGCAGATGCCTATGTATCCGGGGGCAAGTATCTCTATAATACGGGTAAGTCCGTCCGGTTCATCCAGCGGCGCTCCGCGCAGGCCACGCGCAAGCGGACGTCCCACAAGAAGCGAGGACGGACAGTAGGAGTGCGCGCAGCCAGCGAACGCAAGCGGCAGCAGCGGCAACAGCTGAAGCCTGCTATTCAGCCGCAGCAGCCGAAGAGGGTAGTGGAGCCGCAGCAGCCGAAGAAGGCAGCGGAGTGGCAGCAGCCGAAGAAGGCGGCGGAGTGGCAGCAGCCGAAGAAAGCGTCGGAGAGGCAGCAGCCGAAGAAGACGGCGGAACGGCAACAGCCAAAGAAGTCGGTGGAACGGCAGCAGCCGAAGAGTATGCAATCTATGAATAGCCAGCCGTCCGTTGACTATCAAGGGATCAGAATCTCGTCCAACCTGAAGTACTCCCTGTAATATACTTCTTATTCTACGATCAACATCTGCCCTCGCCAGGCAGCTGCCATACTCCTGCTTCGGGATCATAGGCATTCACCACTCTGGCGGGATTGCCCGCCGCGATGCAGTAATCCGGCAAATCCCGGGTTACCACACTGTTAGGTGTGACCCGGCAGCCCTTGCCAATCGTTACGTTACCCACAACGACGCAGTGGGCACCAAGCTCGCTGCCTGCACCGATCCTGACCTGATGGCTGGCAGTGGTGATCCACTGGTCGCGGATGGGAATGCCGATCTGGCGGTACTGATGGTTAGTGTCTGCAATATAGACATCTGGCCCGACGATAACATTATCTTCCAGAGTCACACTGTTCGCAGCGGTAATGATCAGATTGCGGCTGCAGCTGCAGCCGTCTCCGATCGAAATGGCTGGCGGTTCTTCCTTACCGGGGTGAACTACCGTGAACCAGCTATTCTCCTGAATAAGCACATTGCGGCCGATAGCGACTTTCTCCGGACAGTTGATATCGGTCTTCAGCACGATCAGACTTCCGGGTCCGAAAGTGCTGAAGCGTTGTTGAAATTCCGGGCTGATACCTTCCATACTCTGATGCCTCCTTGTCATGGACCGGACAAGCCTGCTGCTGCGGCCTGCCCGGCGGCTATATTGCCTCATATATTTAGATGCTTGACCTGAATTTTGTGCAGCCGTTCATGCAGCTCTGGATAATAGGATTCATCCTGGTAGGCTGCAACAAAAATCTGCGGGAAATCTTCGGGCTGCAGCTGCTGAAGATTCTTCTCCAACATGTAGTTGTACCACCAGAGCAAGAAGGTATGGGAGATTTGCTTCTTCTCGGCTGCCAATACGGCTGCATCTAATCCGTTGTCCAGGAAATAATGAAGAATTCCCAGGTATGATTGAATGAATGTCTGTGCGAAGCTGTAACCTCCTGCAATCTTGTCGCTGCTGGTCAGTAGCTTACGGTGATACACACAATAATCCGGAGTAATCTCTAGAATAGAGAGCTCCAGATAGACCTGGATAAGATTCGAATCGATGAACCGCCCAGGCGCGGCAATCTGTTCAAATTCCTTCCGGCGCATAATGATTCCCGACAGAAATGTACTGTAGATCGAGACCTGTTCAACATACTTGCTGATTCCTGATCCCCGGTTCATCATTCCTGTGTTACTAAGGATATCAAGGAAGAACAGGCTGCAGTCCCGGTTCTGTTCGATCAGGTTATACAAGGCTTCGAGCGAACCGGGGAGCCAGTAATCATCGCCGCCGTGAAGCTTGATGAATTCACCCTTGGCATAGCCTGCACATTTCAGGGTATTGCGGTCAGTTCCTTCACTAAGTTCATTGCGGTAGTAGTGAAGGTTGGGATAACGGGCCTGATACTTCCGCACCAGTTCTTCCGTGTGATCTGTGGAGCCATCATCCGATACAATGACTTCGAAATCCTCCTGTCTGGCATTCTGGCTGTAAATACTCTTCAGGCAAAGATCGAGCTCTTGTTCGCAGTTATAGGCAGGGATACAAATACTTATAAACGGTTGCGAAACAGTCTCTATAGCGTGACGCTCAGCTTCCTCGCTGGGCGATCCATTAGTCTTCAGCCACTTCCGGGAGTCGGGATCAAATTGCTTGATTACTCTGGCAGGTGTACCCGCAGCTACACAGTAGTCAGGAATTACCGTGCCGGATACAACGACTGACCCCGCGCCTATGACACAGCCCTTACCGATGGATACCTGACCGGCAATGATGGTGTTCGCTCCAATCCAGCTTCCGGAGCCGATGGTCACAGTATGACTCCAGGAGCTCACCCCCTGCTTCATGACGGGCAGATGAATATTCTCATAAGCAGGATTGTGATCGGATATATGCACATTAGTTGATATGGCGACCTGGGCGCCAATAACTAACCGGTTGACTGCCGACAGGCTGCACCGGCGTCCGATCTCGCTTCCGGCACCAATCTGGATGCGCGGTTCGCTGACAATATTATTGTAAGGGAGCGTAAGACAGCAATCTGCCTGCAGCTTGACTTCATTGCCCAGAGCAATTCCGACCGTACCCGACAATTCGCAGGATGGATGAATGCTGCATCCGCTGCCGAGCCGGTGGAACCGGTGCTGGCCATGGTGTTTGCCGTAGCCGTAATATTCAAGGAAAATGTGCCGGGCCTTCTCAATAGCAGGGGTTCGGTCCGGGATACCGCAGTTATGCAGACACCAGGGCAGAGGCTGCTTGGGAACCCCTACTTCATAGCCGCTGCTGATGAATTCCTGACTGTGTGAAGCGTCATAGAAGTGCCAACCGGTGAACAAATCCTTGCGCCAGGGAAGGTCGTACTGTGTTGCCATCAGCAGTCCGCTGAGCGTCTCCACCGTTTCATATTCGTCCACTGGCTGCATCAATTCAAGAGGCTGAAGTGCGCCTGTATGGCTATCAATCACTTTACCGAACTTCTGTGATGCGTCCTGCCATATACCGGAAGACGGAAGCGTCTTAGCGCCAACGGTTCCTAACATGCCGAGTGACGGATAACGGGAGAACAGCCGGACGATGTCTTCAAGAAATTGGGGATTTAGGATATGGACATCCTGATGAATATACACCTTATACTTGGCATCTGACTGGCGCATGGCCTGATCGTACCCCGCTGCCAGGCCGGAGGCATTCCTGACGATTTGCAGATCTACGGTGAATCCATCCGGTTTGAGTAATTGCTTAAGATTTTTTTGGCTGCGTTCCGCTAATTCCTCATTATTCACACACATGATAAAACAAATTTTACGTTCATCCATGTCGCTGACATCCTCTCCTTTGTCCTCAGTACCAGGCATCCCTGTCATTTACCGGACTTCATGGACCCGAAGTTTACGCCTTAAGATCTCTGCCTGTTCATAGTCTATATATATTCGGTGAATGGTCAAAGATCATTTTTTTTGGCAATAGCCATAATTACGGAGCTGATCCGATGTGCCGCCCGGCTTCGGTCATGGTATACCGGCACAGGCAGAACTGCGGATTCAATTGCAATAATGCATGTTGCCGGGATACCCATGGGTCCAGAAAATTTGTGGCTTGTACAGAATCGGCAGTACGCTCCCAATCCTTTCGGTTCAGAACAACAGGGAGAGGAGGGGAGGAAGATGACGCTGTAAGTCTGAAAAATTCGGATAGTCCCTCCAGCCGTTCGGTCTGTGGATTGCTGCGGATGAGTGTGGGCTGAATCAGGATGATCGCACACTCAGGATGAGTATGCAGCACGTTCAGAAATGGAAGAAGAGTGTTAGGCATGAAGGAGTCTCCCGGCTCATGCAGCATAATGAATTTCCCGCGCCCCCTATCAGCAGCTTGACTTGCAACAACAGAGCCTCCTGCTGCAAGATCTGGGTCGCGGTGATACCGGAAGCTGCGGTGCAGTTGTCCATAGTGGTGCCCCACCTCTGCGGTCTCCTCGGACGAAGCATCGTCCAGGACGCAGACCTCGATTAATCCATCATCATCCATCTGTGCATAAATCGACTCCAGACAGCGTTTTAGCTCTACAGCCTGATTCCGTCCGGGTATGCAAATGGATAGCAGAGGTTCCCTGCTTCTGCGTTCCAATACCCTTCGGGCCTCCGCCTCGCTATCTACCCTGATCCACTCTCCGCTGGACGGCTCATAGATGCGGCGAAATTCAGCAGGGTTGCCGGCAACGACACAGTAATCCGGCACATCCCGAAGAACTACGCTGCCGGCACCGACTACACAGCCTTTGCCAATCTTCACAGGGCCCAGAATAGAGGAGTGTGCTCCGATCCATGAGCCTTCACCGATTATTAACGTGTCAGAAGGATTACCTCCCTTCTCCCAATCTTGCCTGGCGTCATTAATATACACATGCGGACCTGTGATTGCATCCGCCTTCAGTTCCACCTTGCCCGATGCGATGATCGTCAGGAACCGGCTGCATTCACAGCGGTCTCCGATTAAGATGCGGGGTGAGCCGTCCTTGGAGGGAGAGGAAATCTCCCACCGGTAGCCCTCCCGCACCATTACGCCAGTGCCGATTGCCGTCTGCTCTGGCAACGATAACACACCGTCTGAGGCAATCCTGCAGCCGCGGCCATAACGGTAAAAACGATAGTATAGCGAGGGGGGGATCGTATGCATATGCTCCTCCTTCAATCTTGGTCACAAGATCCTTTGCAGGGGTGTCTGTACTAGCTTATGAACCGGAATGGAATTCATGCGGGCAAATCTGGCCGAATGATCCGGCATGACCGGCATATATATATACGAGAAATCCGGTAAGTCCGGATATTCAGAATCTGCAATAAGGAGGAGAAGACTTGCCGACGATCAGCTTGTGTATGATTGTACGCAATGAAGAGAATAGCCTGGGGCGATGCCTGTCATCCATCGCGGATCTTATGGATGAACTCGTCATCGTGGACACCGGCTCAACAGACCGTACCAAAGAGATTGCAGCCGAGTATGGCGCAAATATCTATGATTTTGAATGGATCGATGATTTCGCAGCCGCCCGCAATCATGCATTCGCTCAAGCGACCAGTGAATATATACTGTGGCTGGATGCAGATGATGTCATTGAGGAGATTGACAGGGAGCGGTTCAAGGCTCTGAAAGCCACGATGACTTCCGAATATCATGCAGTATCCATGTCTTATATTCTCATAACGGATGAGCATGGGAAGTCGCTCTACAGCTTCAGGCGTAACCGTCTAATTAGACGTGATTGCGGGTTCAGGTGGATAGGAGCTGTTCATGAATATATAGAGGTCACACCCCCGGTGCTTGAGAGCGATGTATGCGTTACGCATAAGAAAGACAAGGAATACACACAGCGTAACCTTGATATCTTCCGCAAAATGATAGCCGAGGGCAGACCTTTTACCGCCAGAGACCGGATCTACTACTCTAATGAGTTATACGATCATGGTTTCTATCCTGAGGCGGTGGAGAACTATGAGCGCTTCTTGTCAGACGGCGAAGGCTGGGTAGAGGATAATATTCAGGCCTGCCTGAGGTTGTCGGACAGTCA
Organism: Paenibacillus rhizoplanae; assembly: GCF_042684125.1. Taxonomy (NCBI): domain Bacteria; kingdom Bacillati; phylum Bacillota; class Bacilli; order Caryophanales; family Paenibacillaceae; genus Paenibacillus; species Paenibacillus rhizoplanae. The sequence goes on from NZ_JBHUKY010000029.1 coordinate 29,007, forward strand.
TGCGGCGCTGGGACAGAAGCAGGAGCAGCTGCTGTCCATGTGCCGCACCTTCGACTATGATCTCCCGCGTCCGGAAACCTGCTGTAAGATAGGTTTTTACTTCATGGAATTACAGCAATACGAACAGGCGGTGTACTGGTTCAAGATTGCGGTGTCCCTCCCTAAGGTCAGTGAACCGGGAACAGAGGCTTATTCCGCCGGTACATGGCTCCCGAATCTGCAGCTCTGTGTCTGCTACGATAAGCTTGGGGACCACCGGTACGCCGACTACTGCAATGAAGTTTCTTTCGCACACTATCCGGCTAATCCCAGTGCGATATACAACCGCGATTATTATACGAACCTGCTCGGAGACAATCATGTCGAGTTTAATTGCCCTGCACCTGAAGAACAAAAGGAGTTGGTCCAGTGAAGACGAGCATTATCATTCTCACCCTTAATCAGTTAACTTTAACGGTTCAATGTCTGGAGAGCATCAAGCGAAATACACCTGAAGAGCACGAGATCATCATTGTTGACAATGGCTCAAGTGACGAGACCGTGCTATTCCTGAAGACTCACTATCCTGAACTGAAGCTGATCGAGAACAAGAAGAACCTGGGGTTTGCCAAAGGGTGCAATCAAGGGGTAGAGGTGTCGGAAGGCGAAGCGATACTGTTCATCAATAATGATACTGTTGTTCCTCCGGGGTGGTTGGCTCCCATGCTTCATGCCCTGAACAGTGACAGCAGGGTCGGCATGTCAGGACCTGTTACGAATTATATCAGCGGACATCAGCGTATCCCGGTGACTTACAGTGAACTTAAGGACATGGAGACATTCGCGGCAGAGTACTGTGAAACGAAGCGTGGTCAGGTGCAGGAAGTCCGCCGCCTGATCGGCTTCTGTCTGTTGGTCAAGCGCAGTGTTCTGGATGAGATCGGCTGGTTCGATGAACGATACGGCCTGGGGAATTACGAGGATGACGATCTGTGCCTGAGGGCGATTCAGTATGGCTACAAGCTGTTGATTGCCTTGGATTCATTCATCCACCATATCGGTCATGCCAGCATGGGGCAGACCCCTTCCTTTGATCTCAAGACACTTCTGGAACGGAACAAACAGAAGGCATTTCAGAAATGGGGCGCGGATATCCACAGCTTGATCTATACTCCGCCAGTGCGCGTATGCGCAGGAATTATTGCATCTGGCAATGAAGCTGCACTGGAAGAGACGCTCGCTTCGTTTGCAGAGGTAACGGAACAAATAATTGTCGTGGACCCTTCCGGCAATGAACGCATTGCGCAAACCGCTGCCCCTTATACACGGCAGATCTACACCGTGAAAGGGGAAGTGGATATGCGAAAGTTACGGGAATGGGTCATCCATATGACAACGGAACATTACATTCTCTGGCTTCAGGAAGGTGATGTGCTGAGTGCGGATGAGCGCCGGAGATTCATTGGGCTTAAGCTGTCCTTGTTCCACCAATATCAAGTGGTATCCCTCCGCTGTGCGGAAGGTGCCCGCTATATGATCAGACAGGATAGCAGCAAGCTCTATCCTGAGGATATTGAACAGCCAAGGCAGAGTCCATTCTTCGGAATAGTCAGCCGTGCTACCATCAGCACCCGGTTAACAGCCGGAGCTCGTGAGACTGCTGCGTCCAGGCAATAGAAATATAAGGCGGCAAAGAACATTATTAACTGGAGGGATATCATGGAACACGATCTGGTAACGGTTGCTATATTAGCTAAGGACAAGGCACATGTGCTGCCGCTCTATCTGGAACTTATAGAGCGGCAGACCTATCCGGCTTCAAGGATCAATCTGTATATTCGGACCAACAACAATAATGACCGGACTGAAGAGATTCTTAGAGAATGGGTAGAGCGGGTGGGCGAAAGATACCATGAGGTTCATTTCGATACCAGCGATGTGGAAGAACCTGTACAGAATTATGCTCCGCATGAATGGAATTTTGTCCGCCTAAGGGTGATTGGCAGAGTACGTCAAGAGTCGATCGAATGGGCTAAATCGAGAGATACCCATTATTTTGTTGCAGATTGCGACAATTTCATTGCTTCAGATACGCTGGAGAGCCTGCTATCTACGAATCTTCCAGTTGTCGGGCCGCTGCTTGCTGTGGCTGAGGCTCCGCTCAGTCTGTATTCCAACTATCATAATATGGTGCACGAAGATGGTTACTTCAAGAGCAACGACATGTATTTCAATTACTTATATCAGACCGTGAAAGGTCTGGTACAGGTTGACGTCATTCATTGCACCTATCTGATGCGTCGTGAAATTCTGGAGCATGTTCGGTATGACGATGGCACCGACCGCTACGAATATGTCATCATGAGCGACGGCTTGAGAAAAGCGGGAGTCCCTCAATATCTGGATACTCGTACAAAGAACGGAAAACTGACCTTTTGCGATACCGAAGAGCAGTTCAATGCAGTCAATCTTACTGCAGACGACTTCCAGTAAAGGAAGGGAGGAATGAACCATGAAGCTGGTGCTTCTATCCGGCGGTTCCGGCACAAGGCTATGGCCGCTCTCCAGCAGTATCCGGAGCAAGCAGTTCCTTCAGGTGCTGCCTGCTCCGGGAGGCGGACGAGAGTCCATGCTTCAGCGGATCTGGCGGCAGTTATCGGCTGCGGGACTCGGTCATGAAGTCTATATTGCAACGTCAAGCGGACAAGAGACGCTAATCCGCAAGCAGCTCCGAACGGCTCCGAAGGTCATCATTGAACCACGGCGCAGAGATACCTTTCCTGCAGTGAGCCTCGCTTCGGCCTATCTCTACTCGGTGGAGAAGATTTCCCCTGAGGAGACGGTAATTGTGCTGCCCGTGGATGCTTACGTCAACGACGATTTCTTCTTCAAGTTGACAGAGCTGGATCAGGCACTCCGGCAATCCGGTGCGGAAGTCGCCTTGCTTGGAGCAAATCCGGATGGTCCGTCAGGAAAATACGGGTATATTGTTCCGGCTCTTCCCACCGCTGCTACACCAGGGAAGCTGGAAAATCCGGCCTATGTGCAGGTTGATTGCTTCGTGGAGAAGCCAGACAGGCAGGCGGCAGAGGCACTGCTAGAGCAGCGGGCGATGTGGAATTGCGGCATCTTCGCTTTCCGGTTATGCGATCAGCTCAACCGGCTGGAAGCAGCAGGCTTCCCCAGGGATTATGCAGAGCTGCAGAGGCAATACCACCGCCTTCCCAAGAGCAGCTTCGATGTAGAGGTGTTGGAAGGCAACAACCGTCTGATCTGTGTGCCCTATCACGACGGATGGAAGGACTTGGGAACCTGGAACACGCTCTCTGAAGAATTGGCCTCCTCGGTTCTGGGATGGGGCCACATCAGTGCGGATTCCTTGAATTGCCAGATTGTCAACGAGCTGGATATTCCGGTCATCCTTGTCGGGCTGGATGATGTGATCGTAGCGGCAGGTCCCGGGGGCATTCTGGTTGCCCGTAAAGATGCTGCAGATCATCTGAAGCATTTGCTTCCAGCATCGGACCAGGAAAAACGGAAGGAATACATTCCCGGCGATTGATGCCGGTAACGCCCAAGGATTTCATATTTAGATTGTCCGACTTTATCCGACAATGTTCTATGCGGGCAGAAACCGTCATAAGGTTAAGAGGTGATGTCAATCAATGTGTATAATCACCTGACCGGATTCGTCCGCATAGTCCGGTAAATCCATTATGGAAGGAGGCAGTCCGTTATGGCAGAACACAGCGAGGGCGACCGTCCCACTAATCTCCCTGTGCATGATCGTCAAGGATGAAGAGCCCTGGATTGCACGCTGTCTGTCAAGCGTACGCGCAGGGGTAGATGAGATCATTATTGTGGATACGGGCTCCCGTGACAGGACGATGGACATTGCCCGCAGCTTTGGCGCAACCATTCTTCAATTTCCCTGGAAGGAGAGCTTCGGGGAAGCCCGCAATTATAGCCTTATTCATGCAACAGGGGAATGGATACTATGGATGGATGCTGACGAAGAGCTCGCTGTGAATGATGCGCTGAAGCTTCGAATGGTGAGCACTCTTCAGGAACACAAGCTGGCCTCTGTGGAAACGATCCATTTCAATGGTCCGTTCAGGCCTCAGGCGGATGAAGCTTACCGGCTGGCTCAGTGCCGCTTGTTCCGTAACGGGGAGGGGTTTCATTTCACTGGAGGCATTCATGAACAATTGAGCTGGCCCGACACCTATACCCGGGAGGATACCAGCACTCCGTTCCAGCTTCCGGTCCGGCTATTTCATTATGGATATCTCCAATCCGTGACTACTCTTAAATCGAAACATGAACGCAATTTGAAGCTGCTGCAGGAAGCTGTAACAGACAATCCGAACCCCGATCCGTGGAGTCTTTACCATATAGCAAGTGAGTATCAGCGGGTGGGGAAGTATGCACTTGCCTTCGAGCAGGTTAATCAGGCCATTGCTGCTTCGCTGGGGCAGAGAAGATTGCCGCCATCGCTTTTTTACAAGCTCAAGTATGGCTGTCTGTTGGCGATGGGCAGCTTCAGGGAAGGCTGGCCCGGCATTGACAAGGCCATCAGTCTCTACCCGGATTATGTGGACCTGCATCTGTATAAGGGCTGCATTCTTATGCATACCGACCAGGTAGAGGCTGCGATCTCCGCTTTCGAGCATTGTCTGACGCTTGGAGAGAATGCTCTTCATTATATGGTTCTCAAGGGTGCGGGAACCTTTTACCCCTGTTATTATATCGGGAACTGTTATGAGCTAAGGGGTATGTCTGGTGAATCCAGAGTTTGGTACCGCAGAGCGCTGGAGTATTTCCCCTCATTCAAGGAAGCGGCGGAGAAGCTAGCTCATCTGGAAGATGAGCTGCAAGCGGTGGAAGAGGTTCCTTCGGGTGTGCGCAGCTTCTCTGTACCTTCTCATCGGAAAAATTCCCTTCGTTGTAATACGACTCCTGCTAATGCCTGGTCAGTAATCGTAATGCTCTGCAAGGGAGATGGTCCGTTCTCTGCTCTGCGGGAATGGGCGGCCAAGTGGCAGCCGTTCGCCGATCAATGGATCGTGCTCGACGGTGGAATAGGCGCAGACGCTGATAAGCTTGCCAGTGTACTGAGTGCACATGTCCTTCCTCTCCCCTCTGATGAAGAACAGTCACAGTTATGGGGAAGATTGGAAGGGGTCCTTACCTCCCCCCACGTACTATGGCTGAATCCCTACGAAGAAGTGAGGGAAGAGGACAGGGAAGCACTATCTGCAATGAAGACTTCACAAGCCAGTCCGTATTCCATGTTCTCTCTTAATCTATGCTTGCAGGCTGGTGAAGTAGAACAGGAACACTGGGAGGTAGAGAGGAATCGTCTTGCGGTACGGGAGGCTGTTCTTGGCTGTAATCCGATCATTGGAGAGCTTATAGCAATACCTGAGGATATCCGCCGGAGCAATACTAGGAAAATAAAATTAATAATATCGAAAGGGGATTACAGATTATGGCAACTGGATTTACAGGACCAACAGGACCAACAGGGACTACAGGTCCAGCAGGTAAGAGTGGAATAAATGGAGGCCCGGGTTCAAAAGGTAGCGATGGAAGTACGGGAATAACCGGGATGACCGGAGCAACAGGAGCAGGGAACACGGGAATGACCGGAGCAACAGGAGCAGGGAACACGGGAATGACCGGAGCAACAGGAGCAGGGAACACGGGAATGACTGGAGCAACAGGAGCAGGGAACACGGGAGTAACCGGGATGACCGGAGCAACAGGAGCAGGGAACACGGGAATGACCGGAGCAACGGGAGCAGGGAACACGGGAATGACCGGAGCAACAGGAGCAGGGAACACGGGAATGACTGGAGCAACGGGAGCAGGGAACACGGGAATGACCGGAGCAACAGGAGCAGGGAACACGGGATTAACCGGATCAACCGGTTTTACTGGAGTTACGGGATTAACCGGTTTAACTGGAGTAACAGGACAAACGGGGATGACCGGGCTTACCGGTTCAATCACTTCTATTTTTGGAACATATGTAGTTAATGGTTACTCTGTTGCAAGTACCCCCAATACCCCTATTGGATTTTTTAATGCGCTGGTAACTGATCCTGCAGAGTCAATTGGGTTGCAGGGCGGCGATACTTTTGTATTGCCTGGAGGGCATATGTATCATGTCTCCGTTCAAGCCTCTGTTCAATATACATCTAGTGTGTCGCCGGGTATTGGAATATCAATAGATGGTTCTGTTGATCCTTTTCATATAGTTTATTCAGGAGCTGAAGTTCCAGGAAGCCCCAGACCTGTCACTCCGGTGACTATGGTGGTAATTATAGATGCTTTAGACGGAGGTAAAAACATGCAGGTAGTACTCATTGAAGCTGGTACAAGAATATCAACGGATATTATTAATTCTCCAGATGGCTTTGTAGCTGCTTCTGTGACTATTATGGCCATAATCTAATTGCGGAATGTACTTTCCTCTCAAGTAAAATGAAATCTGAAACGGATACCATCCTTATCTAAGGGTGTGTACCCGTTTCTTACTATTATTGGGAATTAGAAATAAGGTTAAGAATATTTTTTTTGAAATCATTGGAAATCCATGACAGCAAGGAGTTGACAACTAATGGGTACAGGACCAACCGGAGTAACAGGACCAACCGGACCAACAGGCACAACCGGGCTTAGAGGTGCGAGCGGAAGCCAAGGTACAAGAGGTAACGTTGGAGCGACAGGATTCACAGGTAGAACCGGTCTGACAGGGCTCACGGGAGAGAGCGGAGCAACGGGGCTTACGGGAGAGACTGGGGCGACAGGTCTTACGGGAGCGACTGGAGCGACAGGACTTACTGGAGAGACGGGAGCGACGGGTCTTACAGGAGAGACTGGTGCGACGGGACTCACGGGAGAGAGTGGGGCGACGGGGCTCACGGGTGAGACTGGGGCGACAGGTCTTACAGGAGAGAGCGGAGCAACGGGGCTGACGGGAGAGACCGGAGCAACGGGGCTTACAGGAGAGACGGGAGCAACGGGTCTCACAGGAGAGACCGGAGCAACAGGTCTTACTGGAGAGACGGGAGCGACGGGGCTCACGGGTGAGACTGGGGCGACGGGTCTTACAGGAGAGAGCGGAGCAACGGGTCTCACAGGAGAGACCGGAGCGACAGGGCTGACTGGTGAGACTGGAGAGACGGGAGCAACGGGTCTCACAGGAGAGACCGGAGCAACAGGGCTGACAGGTGAGACGGGAGCAACAGGGCTGACTGGTGAGACTGGAGCGACGGGTCTTACGGGAGAGACTGGTGCGACGGGACTTACAGGAGAGACTGGTGCGACGGGGCTCACGGGAGAGACCGGGGCGACGGGACTCACAGGAGAGACCGGGGCAACGGGGCTGACGGGAGAGACTGGAGCAACAGGGCTGACTGGTGAGACTGGAGCGACGGGGCTGACGGGAGAGACTGGAGCAACAGGGCTGACTGGTGAGACTGGAGCGACGGGGCTGACTGGAGAGACGGGAGCAACGGGTCTCACAGGAGAGACCGGAGCAACAGGGCTCACAGGAGAGACTGGGGCGACTGGGCTCACGGGTGAGACTGGGGCGACGGGTCTTACAGGAGAGAGCGGAGCAACAGGTCTTACTGGAGAGACCGGAGCGACTGGACTCACGGGAGAGACGGGAGCGACGGGTCTTACAGGAGAAACGGGAGCGACGGGGCTTACCGGAGAGACTGGAGCGACGGGGCTTACAGGAGAGACTGGAGCAACAGGGCTGACTGGTGAGACTGGAGCGACGGGGCTGACGGGAGAGACTGGAGCAACGGGGCTGACTGGTGAGACCGGAGCGACGGGGCTTACAGGAGAGACTGGAGCGACGGGGCTGACGGGAGAGACCGGGGCGACGGGGCTGACGGGAGAGACTGGAGCGACAGGGCTGACGGGAGAGACTGGTGCAACAGGGCTCACCGGAGAAACGGGGCTGACGGGAGAGACTGGTGCAACAGGGCTGACTGGTGAGACCGGAGCGACGGGGCTGACGGGAGAGACTGGAGCGACGGGGCTGACGGGAGAGACTGGGGCAACGGGGCTGACCGGAGAGACTGGTGCGACGGGGCTGACGGGAGAGACCGGAGCGACCGGAGCAACAGGGCTGACCGGAGAAACGGGAGCGACAGGTCTTACAGGTGAGACGGGAGCAACAGGGCTTACGGGTGAGACTGGAGCGACGGGGCTTACGGGAGAAACGGGGGCGACAGGTCTTACAGGAGAGACTGGTGCAACAGGGCTCACAGGAGAGACTGGTGCGACGGGACTCACGGGAGAAACGGGGGCGACGGGGCTCACAGGAGAGACCGGAGCGACAGGGCTCACAGGAGAGACTGGGGCAACTGGGCTTACAGGAGAGAGCGGAGCAACAGGTCTTACAGGAGAGACTGGAGCAACGGGGCTTACAGGAGAAACGGGAGCGACGGGGCTGACGGGAGAGACCGGAGCAACGGGACTCACGGGAGAGACTGGTGCGACGGGACTTACAGGAGAGACTGGAGCGACGGGGCTTACAGGAGAGACTGGTGTAACAGGGCTCACAGGAGAAACCGGAGCGACGGGGCTGACGGGAGA
>NZ_JBHUKY010000030.1:0-58461 GCF_042684125.1 Paenibacillus rhizoplanae
TGTTGGTTTCGTCACCTATAACTTCGAGAATTTGGGGAGGTACTCCTTTTTCTATGCTCAAAAAAACCAGGTATAGCAAGGGTTTTTAATTATGAAATTGTCTCATGATTCCAACTATTCAGTCCTGAGGACCAGATAAGTGAATAGGTAAATATAATTTAAAGTAAGCATACTTGCATCCATAGTTGTATTCCATACACCTACAAACACTCAAAAGCACAGCCTTCCTCTTCTAGCTGTAGTTTGTACAACTAAATCTGCCCGATTGAGGAGAATCCCGGCACTGAGGGAGTTTTAAATGTACAGACTACAACTAAATGGATAATCCTTGTAAAATCAGGCGTTTTAGTTGTACAGAGTGCGATTAAACCTGCCGCTGACTCTACCGCTGCCTTTTCACCTTCCGCCTCCGCGTACACTCCCATCAATACCCTACAGTAAAATCAATATCCTACAGTAAACCTGGCCCTGCTGAAATTGCCTTCCTCCAGCTCATCGATGACCGCCACAGCGAAGTCCTGGATGCTGATGCCGCTCCGGCCGTCTTCATCTACAATAAGCCGGTCGAGGCCGATACGGAACTGGCCGGTGCGGCGCCCGTCTACCAGAGCAGCAGGCGGACTAAGATACGTATAATCCAGCTCTGATCCTCTATAGATCTCATAGGCATTAGCATGAGCCGAAGCCAGTGCGCGGTAGTCCTCGGGGAATCCGGCGGTGTCCATCAGCCATTCTCCCGATTCTGTCTTGAGGCTGCCTGCTCCGCCGACAATGATCAGACGCTCAAGCCCGGCTGCCCGCATTCCCTCCAGCAGTGAATCCGCCCCCCGCAGCAGATCATTCTCATGCCCCGCCGCCGGACCGAATGCACTGATTACCTCTTCATGCCCGCGCACGGCTGCCGTTACCGAGGCCGGGTCCAGCAGATCAGCAGCCACCACCTGCAGCCGCTCATGCTGAAGGCCGAAGGCTTCAGGTCTGCGTACCGCAGCTGTGACCTCATGTTTTCTTTTTAACGCTTCCTGTACGATGGCACTTCCAACCCTGCCCGACGCTCCAAACACTACAATATCCATTCTCCCGTTGCCTCACTTTCCTAATCTGCTATCCTTTAGCATTGCACGAATTCACACTATTTATCGCCGCAGGAACATTCCCTGTGAAGCAGGCATTACCGGCGCGAACCCGTATTTGGCATACAGCTTGGCCGCTTCCCCGTCAGCAATGAGACTGATATATGCCTTCTCCGGCACACTGTTCAGGAATGTGCGGATTTCCCCCATGATGGTTTTTCCGAGACCCCGTCCCTGGAAGGAAGGCTTCACTGCTATATCCGTCACTTGAAAAAAACATCCCCCGTCCCCAATTACCCTGCCCATTCCCACCAGCAGCTCGCCCGCATACACAGTAACTGCAAAAGCAGAATTAGGCAGTCCGACTGCCGCCCCCTCTATGCTCATCGGACTAAGCCCGGCTTCCTGCCGCAGTGCGAGATAATCCTCTACCGAGGGCAGCTCCTGCCGGATCTCCGGCTGTGCTGAATTTGTCATGCTACTCCTCCTATTTACTGCAATCTGCAAGCATAACCCGCCTGCCATACTGATACCAATATATATGTATTTGTTCAAAATTGAAACGCCACGCCTTCTCCGGCGTACAATAACTCAAAACACAGCACTTGCTCTGTGGGCGGGCAGGTTATTCTTACCCCGTGTCCTTGGGTAAACTGTGGATAGACAAGCAACACTATTATTTTGGAAGGTTGGTGAAGTAATTATGTCTCCTACAGGGAAACTGTTTAAATGGGGAACTTTCGCTTATGAGGCTTTTCTGGCGCTGCCGATTATCGGGGGTAGCTTTGTGGTGGCAAATGCTTGGGCGCCGCTAGGAATCGCTTTTCTGCTGCATGCTGTAGCCATAATCATTCTGCTGAGAGAGCGCGGTCCGATTATCGGGAATGCAGTGGGCGTGGTCACCTCGGTGGTTGCCTTGATTCCTTTTGTCGGCTGGATTATGCATGCCATTACTGCTATCATTCTGCTCGTAGAAGGGCTGAGCGGATCACGGCGCAATCCACGTTACTGACAGTCAATCCAAAAAGACCTTCCATTGGTTTCCCAATCGAAGGTCTTTTTGGATTATCCTCATCCCCCAATACGGGTATCGGTCCGCCGGCTTCCGGTCTCTCCACTACCACGTGTATTTGCTGTGCTGTTCTCGAAACGTTTGCGCTCCGTGCGCTCCATCTGTACGATTTGGCCTTCATGCACCACGATGTGCAAAGAGCCGAATTCCATATCGTCGAGCAGTTCCGTGATCCGCGCAAGCCATACCTCATCCACCTTCAGTGGTTTAGCCATTCGCAAGCCTCCCTTTCCCGGTTAGGGAAGTAACTCCACTAAATTCCGTAATTACCACCTTGTATACTATGAATTAACTTAGCACGGCACCCAATAGCTGTCAATGAGCATTTTTGCGTACAAGCAAGCCTTTCACAATCATCGTCACGAGGGCCAGCAGAAGCAGCAGAGAAGCCACCGCGAAGGATGCCGAAAACTGATATTCGTTGTACAAAATTTCGACATGCAGCGGCAAAGTATTCGTCTCGCCGCGAATATGCCCGGACACCACCGAGACGGCGCCGAACTCGCCCATGGCCCGTGCATTACAGAGAATAATGCCATACAGCAGGCCCCACTTGATATTCGGCAGCGTTACGCGCCAGAAGATCTGCCACCCGTGCGCGCCGAGTGTAATGGCAGCCTCCTCCTCCTGCGTGCCCTGCTCCTCCATCAGCGGGATCAGCTCGCGGGCCACGAACGGGAACGTGATAAACAGCGTAGCCAGCACGATGCCCGGCAGGGCGAAGACGATTTTGATATCATGGTCGCTTAACCAGGGGCCGAACCAGCCGTGCGAGCCGAACACCAGAATGAAGATTAGCCCGCCAATCACCGGTGATACGGCAAAAGGCAGATCGATCAGCGTGATCAGAAAGCCCTTGCCGCGAAAACGGAACTTGGTCACCGCCCACGCCGCCATGACGCCAAAGACCGTATTCAGCGGAACCGTAATCGCGGCGACCAGCAGCGTCAGCTTGAGCGCCGAGTCGGCATCCGGGTCGGTCAATGCGGCCCAGTAGACATCCAGCCCCCGCTTCAGCGACTCCACCAGCACAATGATCAGCGGCAGCGCAATCAGCCAGAGCAGGACCAGTCCGGCCAGGGAGATGAGCACCCATTTCACCGCTTGTGACTCCGTCGTAGAAGGCGATGACGCGCCTGTACGCGGCCCGGGGACATGCAGGGGAACCGTACCGGCCATATTTATTCCTCCTAAAAGTTTTGTTAGCATAGGCATCTTGAATCTGCTTCGTACAAAACTCACTTCGGAAGCATTCGCTTAAGTTTTATGAAGCATATGCTCCTTGATAGACTTCGCAATAAAACTCGCCTCGGAAGCATACGCTTAAGTTTTGTTAGCATAGGCTTCCTGAATCTGCTTCGTGCAAAACTCGCTTCGGAAGCATACGCTTAAGTTTTATGAAGCATACCCGTTCTCCCTTACCGCGAGCTCCGCCGCGCCCAATGCTGAAGGCTGTTGATGACCAGCAGCATCAGGAAGGAAAGCAACAGCAGAATCAGGGCCACGGCGGTCGCTCCGGCGTAATCGAACTGCTCCAGCTTGGACATGATCAGCAGCGGGGCGATCTCTGTGCGCATTGGCATATTGCCGGAGATGAACACGACAGAGCCGTACTCGCCGATGCCCCGGGCGAACGCCAGGGCGAAGCCCGTAAGCAGCGGAGGCAACAGCTCCGGCAGGACAATCCGCAGGAAGGTGCGCCCGCGGCCTGCCCCCAGCGTAGCAGCGGCTTCCTCCATGTCTCTGTCCAGATCCTCCAGCACCGGCTGCACCGTGCGGACGACAAAGGGAATGCCGATGAACATCAGCGCCAGCGTGATGCCCAGCGGCGTGAAGGCTACCTTGAAGCCCAGCGGCGTCAGCAAGGAGCCGATCCAGCCGTTCTGGGAATAAAGGGCGGTCAGCGATACGCCCGCTACGGCTGTAGGGAGCGCGAACGGCAGGTCGATCAGGGCGTCGAAGATTCTTTTGCCGGGGAATTCATACCGCACCAACACCCAGGCCAGCAGCAGTCCCAGAACAACATTGATCAGGGCCGCAGCGCCCGCCGTACTCAGACTGACACGGTAGGAGGCCAGGACGCGCGCATCCGTAGCCACATCCCAGAACTTGGCCCAGCTCAGCCCCGTTGAATTGAAGAGCAGCGCGGACAGGGGCAGCAGGACCACAAGACTCAAATACAGTACGCTGAAGCCCATCGTAATCCCGAACCCCGGCAGCAGCCTGCGCCGTGACACCGTCCTTGCAGCAGCTTTGGTCGTGACATTCATGTGCCCATTCATCCTTTCACGAACTCTGTCGTCAGCTGCCCGGCACGTAGATTTTGTCGAAAATCCCGCCGTCATTGAAGTGCTTCGCCTGCGTCTCCTTCCAGGTTCCGAATTTATCCGCCAGGGTGAACAGCTTGATCTCCGGGAATTGATCCTTGAACTCGGCCTTCACGCTATCCAGTGTCGGACGGTAATAGTTCTCGGCAGCAATCTTCTGGCCTTCCTCGGTGTAGAGATATTTCAGGTAGGCATCTGCTACCTCACGGGTTCCTCTTTTATCGACCACCTTATCCACCACAGCAACCGGCGGCTCGGCCAGAATGCTCTCTGACGGATTCACAATCTCGAATTTGTCTGGGCCCAGCTCCTTGATGGATAGATACGCCTCATTCTCCCAAGCGATCAGCACATCCCCGATGCCGCGTTCCACGAAGGTAGTGGTTGACCCGCGAGCGCCAGTGTCCAGGACCGGTACATTTTTGAACAGCTTTTGCACGAATTCCTGAGCCTTGGCTTCATCATTATTGTTGTGGTCCAGCGCATAGCCCCAGGCAGCTAGATAGTTCCAGCGTGCACCTCCGGAGGTCTTGGGGTTAGGGGTGATGACCTCTACGCCCTCCTTCAGCAGATCCGGCCAGTCCTTGATGCCTTTCGGGTTGCCTTTGCGGACGAGGAACACGATGGTGGAGGTATACGGGGAGCTGTTATGCTCATATTTACTCTGCCAGTCCGCGCCGGTCAGCCCGGCTTCCTGAAGCGCATCAATGTCATAGCCGAGCGCCAGCGTAACGACATCTGCCTCCAGACCGTCCAGCACGGCCCGGCTCTGCTTGCCCGATCCGCCATGTGATTGCTTAACTGTTACCTTCTGTCCGGTCTCCTGCTCCCAGTAGGCGGCGAAGGCCTTGTTGTAGTTCGCATACAGCTCACGCGTTGGATCGTAGGATACATTCAGCAGCTCTACAGGATCTTTGGACTGTGTCTGGGTGGATTCCGGTGCAGCTGGCGTATTCGCAGCCGCTTCTGTTGCTGCCGGGGCCGCTGTTCCTGCACCCGCGCTGTTCCCTGTATTACTGTTCCCGCAAGCCGTAAGCCCTGCCGTCAATATCAATGCAAACCCGGCGAGAAGCCCCTTCTTGATCCCTTTTGTCATCTTAGCCCACTCCCCATAATAGTCTTGTAACAAGCAATAGACGCAGGAAAGCCCGCTTACGGCAAGTCAAACCGGTCTTGTAGACACGTATCTGCGAGCCTGAAGCAGGCGTTCCTCCGTCTGTACGGTAAGAACTTATTCGATTATTCCTACCCATTTAGTAGGTTATACAGCTATAATACTGAACGCTTCCCGCGCTGTCAAACCTTTTTTCACTTTGGATGAAAGACTACAATCGATGGGACCGGGGCAGGGAGCGGCGCCAGTTCCTGTAAGACCCACTTGTTATTGTTGCCCCAAAGTAATATCATTGCTACATCTTATAGGGGGAAATAATCATGGGAATGGATTTGGAGTATGGCCCCGCGCCGCAGGGACCGCGGCTGCACAGGCGCGTACTCAGAGAACTGGGCAGACGCATTCTGGAGACGTACAGATACGATACCACCTTATGGAGGACTGCGCTCAGCGGTCCTTGGATTCTATGCATTCTGGCTTTTTCTATAGTTATTATGGGTATTCCTACCGGACTCGGAAGCGCAGCGGATATTATGCTGGCAGCCGGCGCGGGGACGCTTGTTATGGCGCTGGCCGGCAATCTGCTGGCTGTGCTGCTCTCCCTAACTGGACTCCGCTGTCCGCATCTGTTCGCAGGCTCTTTGCTCAGCACCTATGGGGCTGTACTACTCATCCTGTATTTTTCCGATCTGGAGCTTGGAGCTGCAGCCGTTGTCGCCTGTATCGCAGCCTTGGCCTGCGGGATAGGGGGACTTGCGGCCGGTCTTCTGCGGACCCGGAGAATGTTCACCGGTGGTCTGCTGGCAGCGGCACTCTTCCTCTCCCCCTTCGCACTGGCCTATGGCTATGGGACGGGAAGCAGCCCGGTATCTGTACCCTCGCTTCTGAGTCTGGCGGCGGACGGACAGGTGCTTCCCGTAACGGCGGACGATCCCACCCAGCCGGGCGTCTATGAGTTCCACACCTTCACCTATGGCAGCGGTAAGGATCTGCAGCGCAAGGCGTATGGCAAGGATGTCCTGCTAGCCTCCGCTTCCGTAGACGCTACCGGGTATATCTCTTCCTGGCCCGTGCTGCGGACCCTGTTCTGGGGGTTCGATCCCGCTTCCCTCCCGCTGAATGCCAGAGTGTGGATGCCGGATGGGGACGGGCCTTATCCGCTGGTGCTCATGGTGCATGGAAATCATATGATGGAGGACTTCTCCGAGGACGGCTATGCCTATCTTGGTGAATTACTGGCCAGCCGGGGCTTCATCGCGGTCACCCTGGATGAGAATTTCCTGAATTATTCGGCCTGGTCGGGTATTCCGGACAACGACTTCAAGGCGCGGACCTGGATGATTCTGAAGCATCTGCAGCAGATCGGCAGCTTCGCGGAGCAGCCTGACACCCCCTTTTACCAGAAGGTTGATTATGACTCTGTTGCACTGCTTGGCCACAGCCGCGGCGGGCAGGCCGTAGCCATGGCTGCGGATGCGCCGCGCTGGTTCGGCAGTGATCCGGTTCTGGACGCTATTCAGCAGTTCCATATTACTTCAGTCATTGCCCTGGCTCCTACGGATAAAATGATCGACAGCAAGCAGGCCCGTCTAACGGATGTGAGCTATCTGACGCTGCAGGGCGCGCGTGACGGCGATGTGCATGATTTCTACGGGGACCGGCAATATATGCGTTCTTCCTACACCGGCAATACCCCCGGCTTCAAAAGCTCGCTCTATATTGCTGACGCTAATCACAGCCAGTTCAATACGGACTGGGGGCTATACGACCAGACGCTGCCAACCGGCCTGTTCCTGAAGCGCTCCCGGATCATGGACGGGGAGGAGCAGCGACAGATTGCCAAGGTCTATGTCTCTGCCTTCCTGGAGACCACGCTGCACGGAAGGAGCGATTACCGGCAATTGTTCCGCGATTACCGCAGCGGTGCCCGGTGGCTGCCGGATACAGCCTACTATAACCGCTTCCAGAGCGGGAACTATATTACGGTGGCGGACTATGATGAAGACCGTAATAGAGGCGCAGTTCAAGGCGGGACCGTCTCAACTGCGGGGCTTCAATGGAGCGAAGAGGCCGCGAAGGACCGCGAGCGGAATAATAAGCCCTCTTACGGTATTCTGCTTGAGCGCCGCGCAAGTCAGGATCAGGGGCCTGCGGACTCCGAGGCTGCTTACAGCATCAGGCTCAGCGACACACTGACCCGGACGCTTGCGGAATCCCCTGCCGTAGAGGGGCTGACCTTCTCCCTGGCGAACCATAATTCCGATCCTAACGAGGACGGAGATTCCAAGCCGCTGCAGGAGGCTGAGCTCTCCCCGGATGTGGAGGTGGAGCTGACCGACAACAAGGATACCGCCGCAAGAATCCCCCTGGATGAAGTGATGGACATTCTGCCGTTGCCGCAGACGGAATTTACGCTTAGTCCATGGCTGGAAGAGCGGATCAGTGACGGCAAATTCAGCAACCTCTCGGAGGCCGTCTACCAGACGTACAAGCTGCCCTTCGAGCTGTTCCTTGAGGAAGAGCCTGAGCTTGATCCGGACAGTCTGAAGGGTATCACCTTTTATCTGCAAGGGACAGAAGACAAGATTATGCTGGACGACATCGGCTTCTATGAGCGGGAGGAACCGCGGACAGGAGTGCATTAACCGGACATTATTCTATCTATAAAAAGCCCAAATTGCCCCCTGTCCGCCATATTCCGGCGGACAGGGGGCTTTGTTGTTCCTGCACATGGACACTTGTAGAGGTTAGTCCAGGGCTACAAGGCAGACAGGTGCCGGCACTTCCAGTTCATTGCCGGTAGGGATCAGCCGCCCGGTCTCACTGTCTATGCGGAAGGAGGCGATATTGCCGCTGTTCTGGTTAGCGGCGAGCAGCATGCCGCCGATCAGAGCGAAGTTGCGCGGTGTGCGTCCCCCGGAGATCACCCAGTCCTCTGCTTCCAGCAGACCTGTAGCATTATCGATGTGGAACAGGGCGATGCTGTCATGTCCACGGTTGGATACGTAGAGGTAGCGTCCGCATGGCGATACATGGATATCGGCAGCCGTATCATCACTTCCGGCCGTATAGTGCTCCGGGAGACTGCTGATGCTCTGCAGGAGCTTCAGATTACCCTGAGGCTCATCATTGGCGAATACGGTGACCGTATTGCTCAGTTCATTGACCAGATAGATCCATTGCCGCGAAGGATGAACCGCCAGATGGCGCGGTCCTGAGCCTGGAGGAAGCTCTACTTCCCGGTGAGTAACCAGCTTCCCGCTCTCCACACGGTAGAACACGATCTGGTCGAGGCCGAGATCACAGACCAGCACATGTTCACCCGTCTTGTCTGGAATCACGGAATGAGGATGGGGTGCATCCTGACGGTCACTGCGGATTCCCGAGCCTTCATGCTTCACCTGGGAAGACATCTCCTGCAAGGACCCGTCCGGGTTCAGCGGGAACACATTGACGTTGCCTCCCGTATAGTTCGATACGAATATGTAATCTCCCTGCGGAGCTACGGACACATAACACGGTGCACCTCCCCCGGTCGCTCTGCTGCCCAGCGGATGTAAGGCTTTGCTGCCGGGTTCAATGGCATAGGCATGAACTGCACCCTCATCCTGCTCGCTCACTGCATATAATACAGTCTGCGCTGCATTAACCGCCAGATAAGAAGGATTCAGGATTCCCTGGCTACCGCCCATAACCCTCATTTCTCCGGTCTCCTTATCCAGCGCACCGAGCAAGATGGCCTCTTTCTCCTCACTGTTGTACGTTCCAATATAGAATAACACTTCATTAGGCTGGTGCATGGCTGCGGCTCCTTTATTGTATAGTTTATAAGCTTATATAACCTGTACACTCCTATTCTCACTCAGCGGGTGATCCTTTATTTCACTCTAACATCTTTATGTACCCACCACCATATCAGGGTTAAACAGCATAAATTTGGACAGACTGGAATACTAAATAAATGTGTGCCGGCAAAATTTAACACTGGTTTAAACGCTGTGCATAAGGTTAATAGTAACCATCGAAGACAACAAACACAAAAGGAGCTGAGAGTTAATGAGTTTACTATGGATGTTGATTGTTGGTGGCGTAATTGGTTGGCTAGCCGGGTTGATTATGGGTAGAGACATTCCAGGCGGAATTATCGGAAACATTATCGCTGGTATTCTCGGTTCATGGCTCGGCGGCATGCTGCTGGGAAGCTGGGGACCTAAGATCAGCGACTACTATGTCTTCCCATCACTGATCGGTGCTGTGGTTCTGATCTTTATCGTCAGCCTGATTCTGCGTTCGGTTGGCGGACGTAGCCGTTCTTAAGCTTAATAGCAGGCTTCATCTCTGAAGCAGCTGACTATACTTAGCAAGCAGACCCGCCGGGGTAGACCCCTGGCGGGTTTGCTGTATGTACCTCATTCTGACATCCGTTCATTATCTGCTATAATGAAGACAATAGTGACCGAAATCACAGAGAGGACAGTGAATTATGGGTAACATCAACCCCTCACTTCTGCATGTGGGCTCCACGCTGGGGGCCGTATTCATGGCGCTGATGGTGATTTTTATCCGCATGAAGGCCAGTGCCCGCCCGGTAACCATCCGCAAAATATGGATTCCGCCGCTTGGCATGTCCACCGGCTTCGCCATGTTTGTCGTACCGGAAGTGCGCTTCCCCTGGTGGTGGGCGGCCCTTGCATTCCTGGTCGGCTGGTTTATTTTTGCCTATCCGCTAATTCGCAGTACGCGGTTCGAAGAACGTGAAGGGCTGATCTATGCCCAGCGCTCCAAGAGCTTCGCGTTCATTCTGCTTGGACTGCTGCTGGTCCGCACCCTGCTCCATGAGTTCATCAACCGGTATGTATCTGTTCCGCAATCCGGCGGATTATTCTTCATTCTGGCCTTCGGCATGATCCTCCACTGGAGATTGTTCATGTATAAGCACTACACCGGAATGCTGCCTGCCGAGCCGCAGATTCCGCAGCCCCGGGTCTAGGGCCAAGCGGGGACGAATGATCTTCAATTAACAGGGGGTGTCCCTGGCAGCCACATGGATGACTGCCGGGAGCACCCCTTCCTTCTGCCTTCCCAAATGCCCATCAGCTGCATATTATAGTTCATAAGGACCCTGATACTCTAACCTTCCATGTGAATTGTGGCCAAATAACGGACGGCGATAGCGGGCATTTTCGGTGCCATGTCAGGTAACTTGCGATGAGATCAGTTAGAATAGTACCATACTTGTAGAGAGTGGGGACTGGGCAATTGAAAAGTAAATCGAGAAAAGTGGCAATCGTCGGCTCCGGCATGGTCGGCTCAAGCGTTGCCTATTCCATGGTGAATCAGGCTATATGCGATGAGATCATGATGATCGACCGCACCTACGACCGGGCCATGGCACAAGCGCTTGATCTCTCGCACTGCATGGACTTCACCGGAACACGCACCAAGGTCTATGCCGGCACCGCCAGCGACTGTGCGGGGATGGATGTCGTCATTCTGACGGCTGGCGCCAATCCCAAGCCGGGGCAGACCCGGCTGGATGTACTGGATGCCGCTGCTGTAATTACCCGGGAGATCATCACCGAGATTATGGCAGGCGGCTTCGATGGGATCTTCGTCGTCGCTGCGAACCCTGTAGATATTGTAACTTATATGGTCTGGCAGATCTCCGGCCTGCCGCGGCACCGGGTGATCGGCACAGGCACCTCTATCGACTCTTCCCGGCTGAAAACCCTGCTGTCTGAGGTGTTCACGATTGATCCGCGCAGTGTCAACGGCTATGCCCTTGGCGAGCACGGGGAGTCGCAGTTCGTGGCCTGGTCCCATGTGACGATCGGCGGTAAGCCGATTCTGCAGATTATGGAGCAGCACCGCGAGCGCTTCAACAGCCTGGACCTTATGGATATTGCCCGCAAGACGAAGGATGCAGGCTGGGAGATTTTTACGCGCAAGGGCTCAACTCACTTCGGAATCGGCAGTGCCCTCGCCTATATCACCCGCTCCATTCTGAATGACGAGCACAAAATCATCGCCGTCTCCGCCATCCTGGATGGGGAATACGGACAAAGCGGCGTATGTGCCGGAGTGCCGGCCATTATCGGCAGCAGCGGTATTCAGGAATTGCTGGAGCTGAACCTCAGCGATACGGAGATGGCCAAATTCACTGCCTCCTGCAGCATCATCCGCTCGGGAATTGATAGCCTCACGCTGGAGGAGCAGCACTAAGCTTAACAGCACAGCCTTACAGCAAACACCCCTCTGCTATACACAGTAACCTGTGCGGCAGAGGGGTGTTTACGATTATTTTACCTGATATTATTGAAACTTCTCGATCTCGCTGCGCAATTCGCTCATTAGCTGGTTGAGGGATTCGGCTGAGGTTACGACCTGGCCCATCAGATTCCGCTGCTCGGTGGAAGCCTCCGCCACCATCTCGGCACTCTCGGCAGAATCTCTGGCAATGATCAGCATATCGGAGATGGAGGCTGTAATCTCCTCTGTCCCGGCGGACATCTGCTCATTGACGGCAGAGACGTCCTGAATTTGAATCGATACCTCACGAATGGACGAGCGAATATGGTCGAAGGAGGTGCCTACGTTTTGCATTTTACCCATCCCGTCGCCGATCTCAGCAATACTCTTCTCCATAGAGACCTCGGCCGCTCTGGTGGATTCCTGAATCTGACGGATCAGCTCCACAATGTTCACAATGGCACTGTTCGTGCGCTCCGCCAGCTTCTTCACTTCATTCGCTACCACGCCGAACCCGCGCCCGTGCTCGCCTGCTCTGGCCGCTTCAATCGACGCATTGAGGGATAACAGGCCCGTCTGATTGGAGATTTCCGAGATCACATCGATAATCTGCCCAATCTGTTCGGATTGCCCGCTCAGATTACTGATCAGAGCCGAGGTCTCCTCCGCAGCGCCGCTGATGACATTCATCTGCTTAAGTGTGGATTGAATCTCCACATATCCATTCTCGACCTCGGTGCTGACCGTCTCTGCCTGGTCGGACACATTAACGGAGGATTCCGCAATCCGCTGCAGCCCGATCGCCATCTCCTCCGTAGCTCTGGCCGCCTGCTCCGAGCCCTTGAACTGCTCTCCCATTCCATGGGCGACTTCCTGGGCCACCGTCTCAATTTCTGCCGACGTATTGGAGGATTGGCTGGCGTAGTTCAGCACCCCTTCTGCAGATACAGCGACCTGCGCCACTGTAGCATCGATTTTACCGACAATGCCGGACAAGGATCCGATCATATCATTAATACTCTGGCTCATCTGGCCAATCTCATCACTGGAACGTACGGTTACCCGTTCGCTGAGCTGGCCGTCCGCCACTTTCTTCATCACCCCGGAGATTGCTGCAATCGGCTTCACAATCAGACGGGTCAGATACAAGGCCACGGCAATGACCGCCAGAATGATGATTACAATGAACAATGTGGATATCCGCTGGGCTGAGGTGACTTTGGCTACAATCTCGCTTTTGGGAACCGTAATCAGCAGCTTCCAGTCTGTGCCCGGAACGGTACGGAAATAGGTAATCACCTGTTTGCCGTCCTCTCCCTTGTAGGCCTCCGAGCCTGCTTCCTTGCCGAGAATATGCTCTACGGCCTGCTTCATCTCTGTTGTCTTGGCGTAATCCGCGATATTCTTGCCGATCCGCTCGGTCTCGGAGTAGGCGTAATAATCCCCCTTACCCGAGATCACGTATCCGTAGCCGGTATCGCCCACGTGGATGTTTTTGCCCATCTCCATCAGAATGTCCGGTGTTACCGAGAAGGCGATGCCGCCGCCAAACTGCTTGTCCTTGTCCACGACCGGAACGAATACCGGGATAATATATTTACTGAGCTGCTCCAGATAAGACATCTCCGCTACCGCCGGGGCAAGACTCTTCTTGGCCTGCAGGAAATATGCCGATTGGCCTACATCCGCCGTTAGCTTAAGGGAATTAGCCAGAATGCCTTGCTTGTTAATGACACTGTAGCCTTCGGACTGCGTATCGCTCTCTTCCAGTACCCTGACCACAGGGAAAATAGTATCCGGTCTTGCGGTATCGAATTCAGGATGCTGCGCAATCAGCTCCTGGACCGCAGATGTCCGCGTATTCAGCCACTCTACGATCCGTGTGGTGTTCATCTCCAGAATATTCTGGGCGAGCTCCTCACTGTCGTCTCTGGTCACACCCCCGAAATATTGCATGAAAAAGATCGTGACTCCAAGCAGAGGTACAATAGCAATTGCCAAAATAACAAGCGAATACTTGCTTTGCAGCGATAGTGATTTTCCGTTCTTTGCATTCATTTTCAATTTTGACCATACACTTGCCTCATTCACCGCAAAATCCCCCTAAAAACCCATTGTGATCTTCCATATGCTGTAAATATATATTGATATATCGGCATAAATAGACAAAAACCATAATACATGCAATAAAAATAAGCCTTAAGACCCAAAAATTAGGATCATTAAGGCTTATACTTTTCATAATTATTTCATTATCTATAAATATCGTACCCTTATGCCGATTTCGGCGGCTGTAAGGCGCGCATGCTGTTCAGTACAGCGAGTACAGTAACTCCGACATCCGAGAATACGGCCTCCCACATGGTGGCTATTCCGAACGCTCCCAGCAGCAGGAAGACCGCTTTGACTCCCAGCGCAAAAGCAATGTTCTGCCAGACGATGGTCCGCGTCCGCTTGGCGATCCCGATGGCGGAGGCGATTTTGGAAGGCTCATCCGTCATGATTACAATATCTGCTGCTTCAATCGCCGCATCCGAGCCAAGTCCGCCCATGGCAATCCCGACATCCGCTCTGGCCAGTACCGGAGTATCATTGATCCCGTCCCCGACAAAAATGATCTTCTCCTTCGGCCCCTTTTCCCGCTCCAGCCGTTCAATCGCCGCGACCTTATCTCCCGGCAGCAGCTCTGCATGAATCTCCTTAATGCCCAGCTGTCTGCCGACAGACTCGGCTACAGGAGCGGCATCGCCGGTCAGCATGACCGTCTTGTGAATTCCCAGTGCATTCAGAGCCTGAATCGCCTTAAGGGAATCGTCCTTCACTTCATCTGCAATGACGAGATATCCTGCGTAGCGCTTATCTACAGCAATATGAACGATCGTCCCGTACTCCTGCGGGGTTACGCTGGCAATCCCTTCACGCTCCATCAGCCGCGCGTTCCCGGCCAGCACTGCCTGCCCCTCCACGGTAACGGCGATGCCGTGGCCGGAGATTTCGTTATAGTCGGTAATGGCTTCACCAGGAATAGCTTCGCCATAGGCTGCACGGATGGATTCCGCAATCGGATGGCTGGAATGGCTCTCCGCATAAGCCGCTACCCGCAGCAGCTCCTGCCCGGTGAAGCCTTCTGCCGGAACATTGCCGG
Source organism: Paenibacillus rhizoplanae (assembly GCF_042684125.1). Lineage (NCBI taxonomy): Bacteria > Bacillati > Bacillota > Bacilli > Caryophanales > Paenibacillaceae > Paenibacillus > Paenibacillus rhizoplanae. The sequence continues at coordinate 14,981 of NZ_JBHUKY010000030.1, forward strand.
TCACGGTGAACTGGCCTTTGGTCAAGGTTCCTGTCTTATCGAACACAACGATCTTCACATCATTCAACGCTTCCAGGTAGTTGCTGCCCTTCACCAGAATCCCGCTGCGGGAAGCGGCTCCGATTCCGCCGAAGAACCCGAGGGGAATCGACACGACAAGCGCACAAGGACAAGAAATAACGAGGAAGACCAGTGCACGGTAGATCCAGTCCGAGAAGGTCGCTCCGCTCAGAATCAGCGGCGGAACCACTGCCAGCAGCAGCGCTGTTATGACTACGACCGGCGTATAGGCACGGGCGAATTTGGTGATGAAATTCTCTGTTTTCGCTTTGTTATTCGTAGCATTCTGTACCAGCTCCAGAATTTGCGAGACTGCCGATTCACCGAAGTCCTTGGTCACTTCAATGGTAATCACGCCATTGCGGTTAATGAATCCGCTCAGCACCTGGCTTCCCGGCTGAGTGGAGCGGGGAACCGATTCTCCGGTCAGCGCCGAGGTATCCATCATCGCGCTGCCCTCCAGAATAATCCCGTCCAGCGGAACCTTCTCGCCGGGCTTAACTACGATGCTGTCCCCTACTCTAACCTCTTCGGGGGACACCTTGCGCAGATTATTGCCTTCCTTCAGATAGGCGAACTCCGGCCGGATATCCATCAGCGCTGTGATCGAACGGCGTGAACGGTTCACCGCCATTCCCTGGAATAGCTCCCCTACCTGATAGAAGAGCATAACCGCGACGCCTTCGGGATATTCGCCGATGGCGAAAGCACCGATGGTCGCAAGGGCCATCAGGAAGTTCTCATCGAACACCTGGCCTCTTACAATATTCCGGGCAGCGGCGAGGACAACCTCACCGCCGACAATCAGATAGGCTGCTAAGAAGATCAGCAGCTCGGTAATTCCGCTGACCGGCAGGAACATCCCGGCCGCAGCCAGAACAGCACCGCCCCCCAGCCGGATCAATATGCGGCGCGTATTGCCCTCCCCATGCTCATGGCTGTGTCCGTGGGCATGTGAATCCTCCTGGCTGTGGCTGTGCTCAGCGGCATGTGAATGCTGGTGCCCGTCTTCATGGGCATGCTCATGACCGTGCGGTTCACCGTGGGTATGAACATGGCCCTGTCCTTGAACCGCTACACCGCGCACCTGAGCTGCACCCTCCGCAGACAACGGCTTCTTAGCAGCCCGCGAAGCTTGAACTGCCCGCGGCTTCACATGCGGCTCCAGCTTGGTAATTGTATGCTCAGCCTGCCCGGCGATCTCATCCGCAGCAGCAGCCGTTGTCTCCAATGTCATGGTCTTCGTGGCGAAGTTGACGGAGCAGGAGGACACGCCTTCAATCTTCTTGACCTTATTCTCGATCTTCATTGCGCAGTTCGCGCAGTCCAGCCCATCCAGGACCCACTTGCGCTTCACATTGTCTTCTACCGTACTCAAATGACTCATCTCCCTTGATCGTACCTATATATGAGTATTTGTTCATATGTTAACTTACACTTATTATATTCCCCTGAATCATGCAGTGTCAATGCATTCGGCCCACAGATTGTGGCAAAAATAAAAATAAGAAAAGCTTGTAATTTGCCTGCGTTCGCCATAATATTAACATATGAGCAATCATTCATATGTTAACTGAAAAGAGGTCCTACTAATGAACAATTCCAAAATGAACAACGATTTACACACTCACTCACATGCTGGATCACATGCTCATTCGCACGCTGACGGGCATTCACACGCACCGGATAATAAGAAAGGCCTGCTGATCGCCTTAATCATCACCGGCGGCATTATGTTCCTTGAATTCTTCGGCGGCCTGTTCACCGGGAGTCTGGCTCTCTTGTCCGACTCAGGGCATATGCTCAGCGATACCGCCTCCCTTGCCCTTAGCCTTGTAGCCATGATTATCGCGGTGAAACCGGCATCCTCCAAGAACTCCTACGGCTTCCACCGGTTTGAGATTATGGCGGCCTTATTCAACGGGGTGACCCTATTCGTGATTGCCGGATTTATTATGTATGAAGCTTTCCAGCGCTTCTCCGCTCCTCCGGTGGTAGCCAGCGGAACGATGATGCTGATTGCCAGTGTCGGACTGCTGGCCAATCTCGTCAGCGCGTGGTCACTGATGCGCAAAAGCGGGGCTAAAGACAACATCAATATCCGCAGTGCTTACCTGCACGTGATCAGCGATGCCCTCGGCTCCGTCGGCGCACTAGTGGCTGGTCTGATTATGAACCTGTTCTCCTGGTATGTTGCAGATCCTATCATCAGCGTGCTGGTCGCCCTGCTGATCCTGCGTAGCGCCTGGGGTGTCATCAAGCAGGCCTTCCATATTCTTATGGAAGGAACTCCGCTTAGCGTGAATGCCGATGATGTCGAGAAGGCGCTACTGGGCATTGAAGGGGTTCAGGATGTGCATGACCTGCATATCTGGACCATCACCTCCGGGCTCGATGCGCTCAGCGGTCATCTGCTGATCAAAGACGGGGTGAATACGGAGCAGGTGCTGCAGCAGGCACTTAAATTAGTGGAAGAGAATTTCGGCATCCAGCACTCCACACTGCAGATTGAGAATTCCGCTGTGAAGCACGGTCACCTTCCGGTCTGAGGAAGAGGAGGTACGCGGGTAAGGGAGACTGAGGGAGTCCGAGGAAAATCTAACGATTCTGTATGCCTACCGAATGTATGCTGTTTTCCACATACATTCGGCCACTTGCCCTCATAACGACCGATTGTATGCTGTTTTCCACATATATTCGAACCACTTGCCCTCACAACGACCAATTGTATGCTGTTTTCCACATATATTCGAACCACTTGCCCTCACAACGACCGATTGTATGCTGTTTTCCACATATATTTCGAACACATCCCCTCGCACTGGCACATATATTTGGTTTATCGCACACCATAATATAAAAAGGGCTGCCCCAAGCCATTACCTGGCTTTGGGACAGCCCTTTTTTCCTGTCACAACAATCTATTCATGCCGGATATGCTCATGGGTCTGCAGGAAGATCTGCTCCACATGTGCATCATTCAGCGAATAATATACGGTCTTGCCTTCCTTGCGGCGCTTCACAATCCGCAGATTGCGCAGATAGCGGAGCTGATGGGAGACTGCTGACTGTCCCATATCCAGTATGGAGGACAAGTCATGCACACATAGCTCCTGCTGGGATAACGCGTAGATCAGCCGAACTCTTGTCGGATCACCCAGTGCCTTGAACATTTCTGCCATCTTATCTGTAATCTCACGGTCCGGCAGAATCAAGGCCATCGATTCCGGTTCCAGTTCGGAACCATTACAGGTGTTGTCGCATTCTTCAAGTGCCGCTGGTTCCATGCTCCCGCCCTCCTCCATATGCTCATCCGGCATCACCGGCGCTTAATAGTATCTTCTACGATTAATTATAGAAAAAATGGCGTCCAATGTCCATGGAGAAGGGAATCTTATACCGCCTTACGCCAAAAGGCTATCAAGCCAGCACCCAGGAACAGAAGCAGGCTGCCCGCCACGACAATCATCAGGCTCTCCAGCGGCAGGTTGAAGGCGCCGAACCGTTCTTCGCCGAAGGGGGACATGGCCAGCACCGGCTGTACCCATGGATAATAAGGACCGTAGGTGGAGGAGTTCGCAATCAGTATATTGGGAATGGTGAAGCAGACATTCAGCGCAAGCGGGGCGCCGAAGCTGCTCCAGCCTTGAGATATCGCCAGTTGCAGTGCAGCCAGCGGCAGGCAGGCGAACCAGCCCCCGAACAGGCTGCTCAGCAGCAGCCCCCAGGGAACTCCTCCCTCTGCACCCCGATACCATCCCACTCCCAGAACCCCTGCAAGAAACAGCAGCTGAACCGCACCCAGCAGCGCTATAATTAATGCATATTTGGCAAAATATACGGAGGTTCGTGTAACCGGAAGCGCCAGGAGCTGCTTCCAGCCGCCGTCACTATGCTCATTGCGGCAGATTAAAGCAGCGAAGAGTCCAGAGAGTACCGGAAGAAACAGCAGCGCATGTACCGCTGACATTGTGCTCAGCAGAACCTGCCAGGTTATCACCCTATCCTCTTGCATGTCCGAAAGCGCGCCAATCGGCAGAGAGACCAGCGGACTGAGCAGAATTAACAGCCAGGTGCGGAATCCGGCTATCTTCATGCACTCCGCAGACATTATTCGCAGAAAAGCCCGCATATTCAGTCCACATCCTTTCGCGCGAAATGTATGGCTCCAGGCAGGATTACCAGGAGTCCAAGCAACAGGCCGGCTCCGCTGAACAGCCAAGGACGCGGATCACTCCAGGCTAAGGCAGGCCAGGAGAGCGGGAACCATTCCGTGAAGTATAACCCGAACGGGCTGACCAGTGACAAAGTCAATCCCACCGATACCGGAAGAGTCTGGTTCCGGCTGGATAGAGACAGCCACAGCTGGAGTGCAATGATAGGCATGGCTGCAGCATAAGCGGCGAAGCCCATCCGCAGGACGTCCGCAAGCGGTATCGGCTGAGCACCGAATCCGAGCAGCAACCCGAGAATGACAGTCCCCGCCGACAGCAGCAGGCAGGACACGATAAGCAGCAGCAGGCATAGCAGCAGCTTCGCCAGGAACACAGCCGTACGGGAGACAGGCAGCGCCAGAAGCTGCTTCCAGGCGCTGGTCTGATGCTCGACATTCGCAATCAGGGAGCAGATAAGTGTGCCTCCAAGATACAGGGCAATCGGTACAAACGGGACGACCTCACTGAGCAGGCCACCCCACAGGTCCTCCCGGTACTGCCCGCGAAGATAGTCATAACGGAGGCCGAAATTCAGTCCCTGCATGGCGATGAGGCCCAGCGGGCCAAGGAAGGCGAGGAACCATATGCCTTTGCCGCGGATCTTAAGCCAGTCCGCCGACAGCGCACGCCACATCATAGCTCCCCTCCCCCAACCACCTGCAGGAAGAATTCCTCCAGAGATTGCCTGTGCTCCTCTACCCTGTAGATCGCGTGGCCCTCCTCGACCAGCTCTTTGACCAGCAGCGATACTCTGGCATCACTCATCCGGGGCAGGACCAGCCGGCCCTCCTGCAGCTCGCCGCCGCAGCCGCGCCGCACCGCCGTCATCAGCGCAGTCTCCGGCTCGGATAACGCCAGGCGCAGATGGCCGGCCGCCTGCTGCTGGAGATGGGCAATAGTATCCTGGTAGACCATCTGCCCCTCACGGATAATGCCGACCGTACCGGCCATCTGCTCAATCTCGCTCAGCAGATGGCTGGATACCAGAACTGTAATGCCCTGCTCGCCGGGCAGCCGCTTAATCAGGGAGCGGATCTCCTGTATGCCTGACGGGTCCAGCCCGTTAGTCGGCTCATCGAGAATCAGCAGCTCCGGGCTGCCCAGCAGAGCTGCCGCTATCCCCAGCCGCTGCTTCATACCCAGTGAAAAGCCCTTGACCGGCCGCTTCTCCTCCCCGGTAAGCGATACGATCTCCAGCACCTCGGCAATGCGCACCTTGGGCACACCCAGAATCCGGCGGATCGCCTCCAGGTTGTCCCATGCACTCAGATGCCCGTAATAGGACGGCGATTCCACCAGCGAGCCTATCTTGCGCAGAATCTGCATCCGGTTCGCACGCAGCTCCTTGCCGAAGATTTCAATGCTGCCGGAGGTCGGCTTGATCAGGCCGAGCAGCATGCGGATAGTTGTTGTTTTGCCGGCACCGTTCGGCCCGAGGAACCCGTAGATTTCCCCTTTTGTAATATTGAGATTCAGGTTCTTCACAGCCGCACGGCCGCGGTATTCCTTAAGCAGATTTCTTGTCTCTATCACTGTATCCTTCATTCTCTTCACCTCGGTAACAGCATAACGCCCCAAGGTTAAAAGCACGGAAGCAGCAAGTTTAAATTTTGTTTAAATTGTTCAGGCGTCCCGCTTCCAGATCCTAACCTCGGTCCCCTTCGCCGTGCTCTCCATGCTCCATTCCAGGTCCATCCGCTTAAGCAGCAGATCAACAATCGACAGGCCAAGGCCTGCTCCTGCGGAGTCCGAGCTCTGCGCAAGGCCACCGCCGTGATCCGAGATGATAATCACCCGGTTGCCCTCACGGATCTCGGTAAGTATTCCTACATATAATCCGCTGCGCGCATGACGCAGAATGTTCTGAAACAGATTATCCAGCACTCTGCGGAACCAGCTGTCATCGATCTCCCAGTACAGCGGCGCAGCCTCCAGATCAATATCGATCCGGTACCCCTCCTTCTCCCACACCGGATACCAGGCGGCGGCGCTCTCCCGTACCAGTCTCAGCACATCCCGGCGTTCCTGAGTCAGCGCGATGCGTCCGCTGTTCAGCAGATTGTAGGACAGCAGGTTCTCAATCAGGATGCCAAGGCTCTCAATCCGCTGATCCATCAGCTCAAGGGACGACTGGCCGCGTGTTGACAATGGCTCCTTGCCCAGTACATGGAGGTGGCTGCGAATGACGGTCAGCGGAGTCCGCAGATCATGCGACAGATCGGCTACCAGCCGCTTGCGCAGCGCCTCTTCTTCCGCCTCCCTTGCACGGCCTGCCTTAAGCTCCGTCACCATGGTATTGAATGCTTCCTCCAGATGCCCGATCTCATCCGGCTTCCCCGGCGGAACAATCTGCGGTAAGCCCTGCTGCCCGGTGAACACCATAGCGGTCTGCAGCCGCAGCAGCCTTCTGCGGATCATGATGAAGAAGAACCAGGAGCTGGTGATGAACAGCAGGAAGAACACCAGCATGGCAATCGAATACCATTTATCCAGTCCTGCCGCATATTTGGTCTTCGTAATATCCTCAGGAATCTGCATGACCATGAAGCCCTCTACGGCCTCTGCCCGGTCTCCTATAAATGCGACAATCGCCAGCGGCTTCAGTGCCGCACTGTCCTTCATGAAGGCTACCGCTTCAGCGGCGCTCCACTGGGCGGGAACAGCCGGAGCCTCTCCCGTCAAGAGCAGCGGAGGTCCTGAAGGCTCGGTCACCAGCTGTGTTTTCCCCGCAGGATCGACCCAAAATATTCTCGACAGCGGATAGGCTTCGCTTAAGGCTGACAGCCGCCGGGTGATATCCGCAGGGGGCTGGTCAAGGAGCTTGCGGGCTTCCTCATGCCACATAATCTCCAGCTTATCCACACTGGAATACTGCTTATACTCCTTGGGCGGACTTGTATGAGTAAGCCCCCCGAAGATGCTGTAGATTGCAATCGTCAGCGGAATAACAACCGGCACGAACAGCAGTGCAGCTACGATAATGAGCAGATAGCGAAAAAGCAGCGAACGGTGCAGCAGCTGGAAACGCCCTGCCCCCTTCACCCTCTCACCCGGTAGCCGATTCCCCTCACGGTCTCAATAATCTCCGGCGCGGCCGGATCAAGCTCCAGCTTCTCGCGCAGATAACGGATATGTACCATCAGCGTCTTGTCGCCGTCGATATAGCTCTCCCCCCAGACCGCTTCATAGATCTGCTCCTTGGTCAGAATCTGGCCCAGATGCCGCAGCAGATAAGAGAAGATCTGAAACTGCTTGCCGGTAAGCATAATCTCCCGTCCGGTCGCAGCTTCCGTGACCACACTGCTCCCCGGTCTGACAACCAGATGCTTAAGGGTCAACTGAGCGGGCGCAGCAGCGCCGCTTCTTCTCAGCAGAACCTCGATTCTCGCCGCCAGCTCATCGGGATGAAACGGCTTGGTCAGATAATCATCGGCGAAGTCCAGCCCCTGAAGCTTATCGTCAATGGAGGTGCGCGCCGAGAGCATCAGAACCGGCAGCTCCGGATAAGCCCGCTTCAGCCGCTGGCCGACGGTGAAGCCGTCCAGCCCCGGCAGCATCACATCCAGAATCGCCAGCTGGCAGCCATCTGCGGCTTCAAGCGCTCCGTCCCCGCTCTCCAGCCAGCGCACAGCATATTCCCGTTCCCGCAGATCTGCCGCTACGACACTGCCGATCTCCCGGTCATCTTCTACGTACAATAGGGTTACACTCACGTTGTTCTCCATCCTTTCTTCCTTCTAAGTGACATCACAAATCCCCGGATACCGGCAGCCTTGGGGTCTGCCTGCATCCGGGGAGAATCATCCTTACTGTTCAGGCCGTAATTCCGAATCGCCCCGGCGGCTTATCCTCCGGCAGCCCGAACAGATAGCCTTGTCCCAGATCCATGCCCAGATCACGGCAGACCAGGAATTCCTCACGGCGTTCAATGCCCTCGGCCAGCAGGCTTGCACCGAATTGTCCTGCCCTGGAGATAATCTCCCTTAGCATCCGCTGCTTCTCCTCATCCCGGTCACAGAAGCTGATCAGACTACGGTCAACCTTGACATAATCGGGCTGGAGGCTGGACATCAGCTCTAGCGTCGAGTAGCCCGCGCCGACATCATCCAGCGCAACCCGTATCCCCTGCTGGCGGTATTCGGCGAAGATGGCGTGCAAATGCGGAATATCGCTGATCTGCTCGGTCTCCACAACTTCAAATACATAATCCTCCGGGCTCTGGTCCAGCCTCCGGATCGCCTCGAAGGTATGAGTAAGACAATACTTGGGATTATAAATAGAAGAGGGCAGGAAGTTAATGAACCGCTTGATGCCCTGGGGCAGCAGCTTACTGCTGGTCTCTATCGCCGAGATCCGGGCAGCCCGGTCAAGGAAGGAGTGAAACCCTGTCCGCCGGGCAATCTCAAACAGCTCGTAGGGCTGAAAATAACTCCCCTGGGGCAGCGGGCGCAGCAAAAATTCAAAGCCGACAATCTCCTCGCTGAAATTCACAATCGGCTGCATGTGGCTGCAGAAATCATGGCTCATAATGATGGACACCAGATTCTCATTAGCGAAACGGACCTTCAGCTGATCGAAGGTCAGCCACCGGTCCGGAGCCGCAGGGGCGCCTTTGCTCTTAACGCATACGGATAAGGAGTCCGCTATGTCCTTAGCCGCCACCAGCATTTCTATAAGCTTCAATAGCTCTTCCTTACGATGATATGGAATGATACAGGTCTTGCTTGTCTGAAATGCTTCATAACCGGCATTTCGGATGGCAGCAGCCAGCGGATCAGAACAGGGGCGGAGCTTCAGCTCCCCTTGATCCTCTATCGGGTCGATGTCAGCACAGTCAACACAGTTCATGCCCTTCCCCTCCGCTTCATGATGTCGATAACCTGAGGTCATTATAGCATGATTCCTCCGGCACAATCAGGAAAGCAGCAGCAGAAAGGGCCCCCTATGAACCATGAAGGTCCCTAAGAGGCCCGGGTTGCCGGGCTATATAATACTTAGGCTTAGGCGGGACTTATCCGTTACCGGACACCGCCACCTTTTTGCCAAAGACAGCCGCTTAAGACTGCCATACCCCATGCTCACCGTTCTTGCCCATATATTCAATCCGTGACGGAGACAGCTCAAGAATGACATAATCGGGATCATCCGGTCCCTTGAACCATTTCTCCAGGGACTCATTCCATACCTTAGAGCGCAAGCTATCATCCTTCGTTACAGCAACCGTAGCTTCAATCTCCAGTACATCCTTGCCGCCGCCCTGTTCATAACCCAGCAAGAGACAAGCATTCGGATTATCCTGAAGCTCTTCTACCTTATGAGTCTTGCGGTTAGTTGCCAGATAGATGGACAGCCCGTCATGAAACACCGCCATGTAGCGCACCTTAGGCTTGTTACCGGCCTCAATCGTGCCGAAGGAACCGAACCTGTTGTCGTCCAGCACCTGTATGATTGTTTTTTCCAGCTCTTTGTTATCCATTGACGTCACAGCTCCCTTCAAATTCATGTGAATATAAGTTTATATATTCACGTCCGCGGTTTGGATTTATGATTAACCTGTGCCTAATATAGTGTACCCTTCCCGTTCATTCTGAATCCCGCCATCTGTTCATAAATTGATTAATAAGGAGTCTTATTCTTGAAAAAACTAATCTGGATCGGCTGCCTCTCCTATTTCGTAATCGGCCTCGCCCATGTCGTCCTGGGCTCCATTCTGCCAGTGCTGCTCCAGCATTATGACCGCAGCTACAGTGCAGGGGGCGAGCTGATCTTCAGCCAGTTCGCGGGCTTCCTGGCCGGCGTACTGGTCTCGCCGCTGCTGAACCGGCGGTTCGGCAAGCGCGGCGGTATTCTGATTGCCACCGGCCTGCTGTTCTGCGCCGAAATAGCCTATGCCTTCCTACCGCCCTGGGGCTGGATGTACGTAATTGCCGTAGCTGCAGGGTTCGGTTTCGGGATGATCGAAGCCGTAATCGGCACGATTATTATAGCCGCAGTCACCGAAGGAACGGCGGTTGCCATGAGCCGGCTGGAGGTGCTGTTCGGTGTCGGAGCGCTGCTCATGCCGCTGGCGGCCAGTCCGCTGATTGCCGCAGGACAGTGGAGGCTGGCCTTCCTGATCGTTGCCGCCTGCTCCCTCCTCTCGCTGCTCTTCTGGGCGAAGAGCAGATTCGGCCCGCTGGACAGCGCGCTGAATGAGCGGCCCGCCCGCCCTGACCGCGCGGCGGCAGCGGAAGCGGGAACCACCAGACGGTTGTCCTTGCCCTACAAGGGCAAGCAATGGGTGGTGCTTGGCTTGTTCATTCTGTTCTTCTTTCTCTATGTAGGCACCGAGATGAGCCTGGTGAACTTCATGCCGGCGATCTTCATCGCGAAGCTGGGCATGAGCGAGGCCGCGGCTGCGCTCACGGTGACCTTCTTCTGGCTGGCCATGTCGGCAGGCAGACTGTTCGCCGGTGTCATCGCCGAGAAGATTTCCTACCGCATCTATGTGCTCGTCAGCTGCTTTGCCGCTTTGCTGCTGCTCGTTATTTTCCCGTTCGCCGGTCACCGGCTTGCCGCCTTTGCCATCATCCTGCTGCTTGGCCTGTTCATGTCCGGCATCTTCTCGATCGCGCTGGTCTTCTCCAGCAAGCTGCTGCCCGGCGCGGAAGAATCCACGCCGAGCATTATGATCGCCTCCGGCGGAATCGGCGGCGCGGTGCTGCCGCTGCTGACCGGCTGGTCCATGGATCATATGCAGATTGCCCAGACGTCGGGGTTATTGGCCGCTTTTGCCGCCCTTTTATTCCTGCTAAGTGTGACCGCCTGGAGAATCGGGTAATATAGCTAACAAGATCCATATTCTGCGAAGAAGGATGGAACACCCACATGGTTGAACTGCATTCTGAACCCACCCTGCATACAGCGTTGCTGCAATTTATTTTCCCCTTCTCCATCAAGCCCGGACAGGATAAAGAGCTGATAGCAAGTCTGCAGAAGGATGGGTTCACGCGTTTTTTTCTCGATAACAAGGAACTGGAGAATGCCTATTACGGAGAAGGCTACTGCGTGTCCCATGAGAAAATGGAGCGCAGCTATCTGCCGTTTGCCGCTCATGTGCTGTTTCCGCGTGAGAAGGACAGCGATTCCTTCCGCCGCTTTTCCCGGGTAAACGATCTGCCGTGCCGGCTGGAAATGCTCTTCGAGTCTGTGAATTTCCGGATTCTGTCCACCGATGTGTTCCTCTGCCCATTTGAGCTGGGCTTTCTGACCATAAGAGTGGCAATCGAGGAGAAAAACCTTCCCTTCAGCACTGTGCTGGAATTCGCTGACCGGTTCCGAACACTGGAGGATGTGTGTTATCAGGATAAACATGCCTTTATCCATTGCCAGGAGAAGTCCTTCGGCCGGGTGGAGGATTTCGTGTTCAAGAATCTCGTCTCCGGTCTGGAGCCGTTTCTCGACCCTGCGGAGATTGATGGCGCTTATTTCGAGACCCTGCCTTTTTTCGTGGATGAACGGATGCTGGTGCAGGCCTTCTATGGCTTCAACCGTGAGGAAGAGCTGGATGAGATCAGTGTAGAGCTGCGCTACCGCGCCTCCCAGCTGGATGGGCTGACTATAGACGGTAAGCCTTTTACCAGTGCGAGTGATCCTGAGTATATCGAGCAGTACACCCGGGAGCATTGCTATAGCCGCTGGGGGCCGGACACCTATTATATGACGAACGAGCAGACCTTCTGCTGCCTGAGCCGGGCGAAGCCCGATATTGCCACGGAGCTGGTCAACCAGATGTACGGAGAGTATTATTATGGACTGCTGCTGAGTATTTTTCATAAAATCGTGCTGCTGAAGCTCGCCAATCTGCATTCCCGGCTGCGCATCAACCACGATTACGACGAGATCGAGAATCTGATCTTTCTGATCAATAAATTTTCCGCCAAATTCTATTTTCTGGAGCTGATCTCGCAGTCGCAGGGGCGGGAGATTTTTTTCCAACTGCGCAAGGTCTACGGCAATGATGCCCTGTTCGATGAAGTGAAGATGACCCTGAATGACCTGTTTCAGTATCAGGACAAATTCCAGGCCAAACGCCGGGATACCCTGCTGATGGTCCTGACTGTATTTACGGTAATCAGCGGTATCTACGGCATGAACCAGGTCATTGAGGATCTGAAAGGGAACATCGACTGGAGCAAAATGCTGGAGTACTCCGTGTTCGAGTACCTGGCTCTGTTCCTGACCTTTTCGGGGATCGCGGTCAGTATCGGCTTAACACTGCGGGAGGCGCGGAATGGAATCCGCAGCCGCCGCAAAAGGCGGTACTATGATAAGGATTGAACAGACGGCTCTGGACAACCGCGAAGCTGCCGTCTATAATACACCGTAAGAACATAGCAATACCCGTGAACTTTATAGAACCAGGGGTGCTGGAATTGGCCGGCTGAGATTGTATCCCACAAGATACTGACCCTTATACCTGATCTGGATAATGCCAGCGTAGGAATCTTCATTCGGCACAGTGCCTTAAGCGGTACTGAAGCTGAAGTCCCCTCACGCAAGTCACTGGCGTCCCGATCTTCGGGACGCTTTTTTGATTCTAAGGATGTACAGGAATAAGGTTTCTGTAAGCTCTGAAGACCAGGGGTTGCTGGAAGGAGAGAGAAAGAGAAATGGGAGTCAAAAAAACAGTCACACTACTGCTCAGCTCCATGCTGCTGCTCACCGTAGCGGGATGTGGCGGCGGGAACAACAGCGGCAATGCAGGAGCCAGCGCACCTGCTGCCGGGAACAGCACGGCTGCGCCTGATGCATCCGCAGCCGCACCCACGGATGCACCTAAGGCGCTGACGCCGGTCAAGATTGCCCTGGACTGGACGCCGAACACGAATCATACCGGCCTGTATGCAGCTAAGGAGCTTGGCTATTACGCGGAGGAAGGTCTTGACGTTCAGATTGTACAGCCTGGTGCTGCCGGGTCCGACACGATGGTCACTTCCGGTGAAGCCCAATTCGGCATCAGTGCCCAAGAGGCGCTGACCCTGGCTCGTCTGCAGGATGTGCCGCTGGTATCAATTGCTGCAATCATTCAGCATAACACCTCCGGCTTCGCGGCTCCGAAGGACCGCAATATTAAGACGCCGAAGGATTTTGAAGGTAAAACGTACGGAGGCTGGGGCTCCCCTGCGGAGCAGGCTGCCATGAAAGCCATCATGGACCCCGAAGGCGGGGATGTCTCCAAGGTGAAGCTGGTAAATATCGGCGAAGCGGACTTTTTCACAGCCGTGAAGCGGGATATTGACTTCGCCTGGATCTTCTATGCATGGACTGGCGTGGAAGCCGAGCTGCGCGGGGAGCCGCTGGATATGCTGTATCTGAAGGATTACGCTCCGCAGCTGGATTACTACACCCCGGTGCTGACGACCAGCGAGAAGGAGATTGCCGAGCATCCTGAAGTGGTGAAGGCATTCCTGAAGGCTACGTCAAAAGGCTATCAGTACGCCATCGACCACCCGGAAGAAGCCGCGACGGTCTTGTCCGATGCTGTACCTGATCTGGACCCCAAGCTGGTGCTGGCCAGCCAGAAATGGCTTAGCCCAAAATACAAGGACGACGCCCCGCGCTGGGGTGAGCAGAAGCTTGAGATCTGGAAGAATTACGCCGACTGGATGTACGGCCTGAAGCTGCTGGATAAGCCGCTGGATGCGGAGAGTACGTTTACGAATGAATTTTTGCCGGAATCATAATGAACCCGCATGGCGGGAATCTTATACTTAACTTGGAGAGGAAGGATTCATCATGGCTAATACATTGCTCAGCATTCAGGTAATTCCCAAGACACCGAACAACGAGGATTCTATCCCTTACGTGGACAAGGCTATAGAGGTCATTCAGAAGTCAGGCGTGAAGCATCAGGTGAATCCGCTGGAGACCACGATGGAAGGCGAGCTGTCCGAGCTGCTGGATATTGTGCGTGACATGCATGAGGCGCTGATCGCTTCCGGCAGTCCTAGTGTAATCTCACAGATCAAGATCGCCCATAATCCGGGCGGCATCAGCATGGATAAGCTGACGGAGAAATACCGGCCGTGAGAAGCACCTGGAAGCTAGTGTGGCCGCCCTTTGTGGCGGTCCTCTTTTTTGTCGGGATATGGCAGCTATCGGTCATGCTGTTCGACATCCCGGCTTACCAGCTGCCGAGTCCCACGGATATCGCGCGTGAGTCGAAGAACAACGCCTCCGGGATCTGGGAGCACACCGCTGCTACGCTGCGGCTGACCCTGATCGGCTTCCCGGTCGGCACGGGCATCGGCCTCTTCACCGCCCTGCTGCTGCATCTGCTGCCCTGGCTCAAGAGAGCGTTCTATCCGCTGCTGATCCTCAGCCAGAATGTGCCCTCCCTTGCGCTGGCCCCGCTGCTGATTATCTGGTTCGGCTTCGGCCTGCTGCCCAAAATCATCCTGATCACCCTCGTCTGCTTCTTCCCCGTAGCTGTTGCAGCCATGGGCGGGCTGGCCCAAAGCGACCGGGTGATGATGAATTATATGAAGATGGCCGGTGCGGGCAAGTGGCAGATCTTCACCAAGCTGGAGCTTCCCGGCTCGCTGCCCTCTCTGTTCTCGGGCCTCAAAATCTCCGCCACCTATGCCGTTATGGGCGCGGTGGTGGCCGAATGGATCGGCGCTGACAAGGGCATCGGCTACTATTTGCTGCTGCAAAAGGCCTCTTACCGTGCGGACCGGATGTTCGTAGCTATCGCCATTATCGTGCTGCTAAGTCTCGTATTATTCGCACTCATTGCCCTGCTGGAGAGATGGCTGGTGCGCTGGAAGCCGCGCAAGGAAGCTTAAGAAGCACGAGAGGATAATCCAAAACGGAAGCAGCAATAATTAACTGAAGGAGGCTAAGCCAAGTGTCTGAGCTTACGAGGATTGAACTGGATAAGGCGGACGGAGACGGACGCCTGGGTACAAGCAGTGTGCCGCCTGCGCTTGAAGTCAGCGGCATCTCCAAGTCATTCACGCACCGCCGCCGGGAGACGCAGGTGCTGAATCAGGTGTCCCTGACCGTGGAGCCGCAGGAATTCGTCTCCATTGTCGGCCCGTCCGGCTGCGGCAAAAGCACGCTGTTCCATATTATCGGCGGCCTTACGCTGCCCGATACTGGAACCGTACGCATGAACGGCATCCCGGTGACCGGGCAGCGCGGTAAGATCAGCTATATGCCGCAGCAGCCCGCGCTGTTTCCGTGGCGCAGCACACTGGATAACGTCCTGCTTGGCGGCGAGCTGCAAGGCGCCCCGCAGCGGGAGGCCCGCGAGGCTGCGCGCCACTGGCTGGCGAAGATCGGCCTCGGCGGCTTCGAGCGGGCCTACCCGCACATGCTGTCCGGCGGCATGCAGCAGCGGGCTGCCTTCCTGCGGGCCATGCTCGCGCCGCAGGAGCTGATGCTGCTCGATGAGCCGTTCAGCGCGCTCGATGCGCTGACGCGCGAGCAGATGCAGCGCTGGCTGCTGGAGCTGTGGGAGGAGAACCGCCGTTCCGTGCTGTTCATCACGCACAACATCGAGGAGGCGCTGCTGCTCTCCACCCGCATCTACGTCTTCTCCGGACGTCCCGGCTCCGTCCTCCACACCGTGGAGGTCCCCTTCCCGCGTCCGCGCCGCGAAGAGATCGCCGATTCGCCGGAGTTCCTCCGGATGCGGCGCCAGCTCTCAGAGTGGATGCGCGAGGAGCAGGCGAAGAGCCAGAGCTAAGAGGGGTTGCTGCGCTGGTGATTTGGCACTACCTGTAGTCTGTAGCGGCATAACTCTGCCTGATTGTATTTACTACTATAGAATCTGCAATATTCCAGGCAAAATTCACTTCTGCTGTATTTTATACAGCAGATTTTTGTTTACTTGCCCATAAACACCACTTTCGCAGATTTCTGCTGTACAGCGTACAACAGGTTCGATTTTGCTGCGGATTCAGGGGACATCTGTTGTACTAATTACAATTGAGCTAAGTTAGGCCGCCCTACATCCAGCCCTTCTCCTCCGCCAGCCGCACGGCTTCGATCCGGCTTCCGACCTGCAGCTTGCCGAGAATCTCGGAGATGTAGTTGCGGACGGTGCCATAGGAGAGGTGGAGCGCCGAGGCGATCTCACCGGCGCTGCGGCCCGCGGCGGCCAGCTTCAGAATCTCCCGCTCCCGGTCCGAGAGCGGGTTCTCTTCGCGCAGGCTGCCGAAGACCAGCTCGGGCGAGACCTCGCGGCCTCCGGCCATCACGCGGCGGATAGCATCCGCCAGCTTATCCACCGGCTCATCCTTCAGCAGATACCCCTGAATTCCGGCCTTCACCCCACGCTCGAAATATCCGGGACGGGCGAAGGTGGTCAGGATAATGATTTTGGTCGCGCTGCCCCGCGATTTCAGAATCTCCGCCACCTCAAGACCGCTCATCATCGGCATTTCAATATCCATCAGACACACATCCGGCTGGACACGTTCGATCAGGGCCAGCGCCTCTGCCCCGTCCCCGGCTTCGCCCGCCACCTCAATATCATCCTCCAGATCGAGCAGCGATGCCATTGCGCCGCGCAGCAGCCGCTGATCCTCGGCAATTATGATCCTGATCATGCTATTTCCCCATCCTTTCCATCCTTCACTACTCTTGGCGTTACCACCGTCAGCCGGGTTCCCCCGCCGGCCCCGGAAGCAAGCGAGAGTGAACCGTCAATCAGCGACAGCCGCTCGGCCATCCCCTTCATGCCGTTGCCGCCTTGCCGTTCCGCTTCCTCAGCCCCCCGGTCCTGCCCGAGTCCCACTCCGTTATCCTCCAGCGTAATCTGTACCTCGCCGGGTGTCATTACGATACTAATCCGGCACTGGTCTGCACGGCTATGCTTGACGATGTTGGTGATCCCCTCCTTAATGCAGAGACTGAGAATACTCTGCGTCAGATCGGATACGCCCGGCAGCGCTGCATCTCCCTCTACCTCAAGTGCAATCTCCGCGCTGCGCAGCATCTCCGCCGCCTCGGCCAGCTCTTCGGCGACAGAGACCGCGCGCATCTCCGAGACCAGCTCCCGCACTTGGCGCAGCGCAGCCCGTGAGGTCCGCTGGATCTCTCGCGCTTCCGCCTGCGCCCGCTCGGGATTCTTGACGACCAGTTTCTCGACAAGCTGGCTTTTCAGCGTAATCAACGACAGTGTGTGTCCCATCGTGTCATGCAGATCGCGGGCGATGCGCATCCGTTCCTCGCGCTTGATCATTTCCTTAATCTGCTCGTTGGCCTGGTCCAGCTCCTTCTCCAGCACCCGCCGCCGGTTAATGGAGCGGATGCCGAAGGGCGTGACCAGCATCATTAGCGCAAATGGCAGCATGAACAGGATATCCGGGCCATACACCTGCGGCAGATAGAACAGGCCCAGTCCGGCCAGCACGGCGGTAAACGCCGCCAGAGCCCGTCTGAACCGGCGCATATCGGTATACCAGCCTACAAAGTTACTGGAGAAGAAGCCCATATACATATTGTAGGGGCTATAGACTACGGTTAGCACGACAATAATCAGTAGCTGCAGTCCCAACCAGGCTGTATACATTCTATCTTCCGCCCAATAGAGCTGGCGGTACGTCACCAGGAACAGCAAGAGCAGCGCATAACCCGCCATCAGCTTATAGCCGCTGTAGCCAGCGAAATTCATCACCGGGAACACCAGATAGATCAGCCAGATATAGGGGAAGAAACCGAACCTTTCCGGAAAGACCCGGAACTGCTGACGTGCCATCATGGATTACACCGCTTCCTGTTTTCGCCTTATATAGACCGATAATAACATAAATACAGTCAGGTAACCGTGCAGCAGCAGCACGGCCTTCCACGACGGGGAACCTCCCGCTACAATCGCCCAGGCCCCAGCTCCATAATTGTAGGACGGCAGCCAGTGCCCGATCTTCTGCATCAGCTTAGGCATAATGTCGAGAGGCATCCACATGCCCCCGGCCACCGCCAGCCCCATATAGAGCACATTGCTCACTCCGCTCGCCGTATCCACCCGCTTCATGGACCCGATAATCGTACCCAGCGCCAGAAAAGGCAGAGAGCCCGCAAGCAGCCACAGTCCGCTAAGCAGCCACTCCGAGGCAGTTAGCGATACCCCGTTAATCAGATACCCGGCTGCGAAAATACACAGAATCGAGAACAGATGCATGACGCTCTGGCCGAACATTTTGCCGAAAAAATATACTGAGGACGGCAGCGGAGTAATGCGGATAAACGTATTCCAGCCCTGCGTCTGCTCCTGCACCAGCCGGATGCCGAGGGTCATAATCGCCGAGCCCATCACGCTGAAGGCCGCCATCGACATCAGATAATGCGCCTGCCACTGCTTCGTATCGTCCGTCCCCGTATTCACCACCCGCGTGAAGATGAAGTAGAACATAATCGGCATGAGCAGCGACCAGAATACATAATAGGGATTGCGGATAATCCGCAGCAGCTCTGCCTTGCACTGGGCCATCATAGGTTTCATCATACTGCCGCCTCCTCTGGATTCAGGGTCAATTGCTCGAACGCTTCATCCAGCTTCCCCTGGTCGATCCGTACATCCTGCACGGCCAGCCCGTTCACGAAAATAGCCCGCAGCGCCTCATCCGTATTCCCTGTCGTCACATGCAGTCGTCCATCCTTCTCGTAGCAGCCTTCCACGGCTGGCAGCTCCAGCAATTGATTGCGCAGCAGCGCCGGGTCGCCGGACGCCAGGAAGGACAGCGACTTTTTGACCAGTCTCGCCTTAATCTCATCCGGGCTTCCGTCCGCCGCCAGCACTCCCCGGTTGAACAGCAGAATCCGGTCCGCGATATCCTCCGCCTCCTGCAAGTAATGAGTACTGAACAGAATCGTCTTGCCCTGATCGGCCAGTCCCCGCACCCTCTCCCAGAAAAGCCGCCGGGCCATCGTATCCAGCCCCACCGTCGGCTCGTCAAAAAACAGCAGATCCGGGTTACCCGCCAACGCCAGCGCGAAGCTGAGACTGCGTTTTTGCCCGCCGGAGAGCTTCTCCGCATAGCGGTTCAAATCTCCCGCTCCAAGGCCCGTGGCCTGAAGCAACGTCTCCATCTCCATAGGCTTGGGATAATAGCTGCGGATCAGGGCCAGAATCTCTCGGACCTTCAGCCGGTCCATGACACTGACCTCCTGGAGCATGGCTCCGGTCCGCTGCTTCACCCTGACGTCTGCCGGCTTAAGACCGAACACCTTCACGCTGCCCTCCGAGGGCTCAAGCAAGCCAAGAAGCATCGCCAGTGTGGTGGTTTTGCCGGCTCCGTTAGGGCCAAGCACCGCTGTGATCGAGCCGCGGCTAATGCTGAAGCTCACCTGCTTCACCGCTTGCTTCTCCTGGAAGCTGCGGCTGACATTCTTCATTTCAATGACATGTTCCATCGTGTATCCCTCCGTGTCCTTCTGCCCTCTTGGCTATATTGCTATAGTACCGGAGACCGGAGTGGAGCATCAGTATGGACTGTCATCGATTCAAAGTGACAACTGTCACCCGGCAAAAATAAAGCGCTCCTGTCCACGATTCCGTTATCGTAGCAGGAGCGCCTCCGTGTGCATATTACTCAAACCTCAGCTGCTGGATCGCCCGATCCAGCGTATCTTGCAGTGTCTCCCCCGCGGAAGGTGCACTTACCCAATGAAAGACCGCTGCGCGTATCGCCGCCATGAGCAGCGAGGCTAATAAGGTGGGATAGAGATCAAGCTTCAAATCCTTATGTGTACGTTCCGCGATCACCTTAGCGAGCTCCCGCTCAATCTCGATCTCCACCTTGCGCGTCGCGCCGAACAATGCCGGATCATCGCGGAGGAGGACGATGCGCGCATACCACTGCCGGTCTGTAGTCTCAGCGAATCCTTCAAGTACAGCGGAGCGGATTGAGTCCTGAAGCGGTTCATCAGCAGGGCGGCCGGCAAGGGTAGTAGCAACCCGCTCGGAACGCTGATACGCATTGCCGACCATCGCAGCCTCTTTGGACGCAAAATAGTTATTGAACGTCCGCATGGAGACATTCGCGGCTGCGGCAATATCCTCCACCCGAACCTGACTGGCTCCTCTCTCCATGGCTAGACTACATGCTACATCACTCAGCGTCCGCCTGGTTTCTTCCTTCTTACGTTCTCTCAAGCCCGGTTTCTCAGTCGTCATGGCACTCTATTGCTCCAATCCTTATATGTAGTCAAAGATCTGCGGTGCTGAAAGGACAGCACCACAGATCCGGCCCGAACCTGCAGAATTGCTTACTGCGCCGGTTGTAGCTGAATGTTATAATCCAGCACCTCGTCCAGCCAGTCAAACATCACCTGGTAGCTGAGCGGCAGATTATTCAGCTGGCAGTGCAGGTCGGCACCATCCTCTTCCGTCCCCTTGAAGATCGCGTTCTTCTTGTTCGGAGCCTTCTCGTAAGTGTCTATCGCCTGCCGCTGCATCTCAGGATGCTCTGCTTCTGAATACATGGAGAGCAGGGGACATTTGACGTCCTTCGGGTCCACTTCGATCGCTTCCTTGGCTAGATGATACCATTCGGCAATACTGTCGAAGCCGTGCGACCAAGCCGATGCGGCGAACAGGACCTGGCCGGTGTATGGCATTTTCTTAGTCTGCTCCGCCGCTTCTTCTGCACTGCCCCGGAGAAACGAAGGCATGCCACGTTCAATGAAGGACGCCATAGAGTACACCGGTGAGTTGGGCACTGCCGCTGCAAAGCGGTCGTCACAGCTGGCATGCACCATCGTCTTGGCCCCGCCATAGCTCATGCCGCTGACCACCAGCCGCTCAGGGTCCACATCCGGACGGGCCAGAACGAAATCCGTGGTGGCTCTGTAGACATTATGCAGCTCCTCGCGCGGGAAGTTCCGGGCTGTCGCCTCCGGCTCATAGAATCTGACACATACATCATAAGGAAGATCTACGATCAGCGCGTTGTATCCCCGGTCAATAGCCGCTTGCCCTCCGAGAAAATAGGTGTCTTCCTTATGCGTCTCCCCGCCATTATGGAAAATTATTGTTGGCTTAGGCGCATTACCGTGTTCCGCCTTCAGAAAGCAGCCCGGGAACTTATACCCCTTGTATTCCACCTCGACCCATTCATGGGGAATTTGCTCAGACTTCGCATCAAGCGCCTTCTTGAAGCATTCCACACTTTTTCCGTGATATCGTGCGAAGTCCGGTTCATCGGGAAAAGCCCCATAGAAGGCTGCCCTGTAATACGAATGGGCACGGATGAATGCCTCACCGGCGCTGATCAGATGGCCCTTCTTCAGACTTTGTTCTGCGGTTGCCTCCACCTTGGCCGCTTCCTGCTCGAATTCATTCTTCCAGCTGGTAATAGAGTTCGGGTCGATCTGCCGCGCCAGCTTGAATAATTCCCCCTGTGCCACGCCGCCGCAGTGTGCAAACGACAGCAGCCACTGGAACGTGAATTCAATATCATCGCGTTCGAAGAATACCTTGTGCGTCAAACGTGCAGCCACCTTTGTCTCTTGCCCATCTACCTGTACCATATCATTCTCCTCCTTCTCCAATCTATCATTTCAAGATCATCCACAGCAGAAACAGCCGCGGAGCGGAAGAGGGAATTAGGCTACGGCGCGATTCCGGGCCCGGGTGTTGGCGTCCAGCGAAATCCAACCTCTTCCCAGATTTTAGCGCATTCCATATTTTTGCGCAACACGCAATTTTTCTTAATGCGCATTTTCGAGGAGCGTAAATTTGTTAAACGGGAGAATTACGTTCCGCGCGCGGTCGCCCAATGGGTTCGGTTTTTCGATTACATTTGGGCCATGCGCCTCCGCTCGAGACCATTGTGTTCGGTTTTCTGCATACATTTGGAACTCGCTCCCTCCCGCCAGCCCACTATTTTAGGTTTTCCGCATACGTTCTGAGAGATTTCCCGTTCTCATAGCGGCGCTCTGCCTGTCACTGGCCAATTTGAGAGTTTTTACTCTCAGCAACCGCTTGTATATGGTAGCATTGTTGCAGTTTTTGCAGGATTTCTCCAGATACGTTACTGGCTGCGGCGCAATGTTGCAGGATTTGCAGGAATTTTGGTGTTTTGAGCAAGTTAGCGTTGGCATAGTTGCATTTCGTGCAGGATTTCTGCATAGGCCGCTTATATTGGGCAGCATTGTTGCACTTCTTGCAGGAAATTTCAATATTTGTTATTGGCTGTGGCGTATTGAGCCTGCGTTCCTTCACGCCAGCCTAAAGTATTCGGTTTTACGCATACGTTCGGTCCATCCTCGTCCAATCAAAAAAAGGCCTCCCCCACAGACTCCGGAGAAGGCCTTTCCAATTCTAACGCTGCATGAATCCCTTGCTAAGCAGGAATTCCTTCATGTGCAGCCGGGCAGGCTGAGCCAGCCGGCCTGCCATCATCTCCGACCAGGAGGCTGCGCTCTGGCCGCCGGTACGCTCCCGCATATAGTCGCTGGAAATTGCGTCGTACACGCGGGCCTGTTCCACTGCGGCTTCGGCATTGTAGCCGTTATGATGCAGCACTGCTGCCTGCGGCAGGCGCGGGCGGATGCTGTTCATGGCTGCCGGATACCCGAGGCACATGCCGAAGACCGGATAGACCAGCTCCGGCAGTCCGAGCAGTTCGGATACAGCGGCGATCTCATTGCGGATGCCGCCGATATAGACAATGCCCAGGCCGAGCGATTCTGCGGCAACAGCGGCATTCTGCGCGGCCAGCGCCACATCGACAGTCGCTACAATCAGATTCTCGGCCGTATCCTCGTAGGACGGCTTCCCCTGCAAATGCGGAGCGGACGCTTCCCGCAGACGGTACAGATCCGCACACCAGACCAGAAAGACCGGGCACTGCTTGATGTAGGCCTGATTACCGGACAAAACGGATAGCTGCTCTTTAATCGCAGACTCGGTTACAGCAATAACTGTGTAAGCCTGAACATTGCTGGAGGTCGAAGCCATCTGTCCCGCTCCAATTACCGCTGCCAGCAGCTCGTCACTGACCGGCTTGTCCTGATACTGACGGACAGAGGTATGACGGTTCAACAGTTCAAGGGTTTCATTCGTAGGTTTCATTATCGTCCCGCCTCTCTTCACTCCTATATAAGCCTATTATGATCCCATTTCGCGGCTCAGACAACAAGCGGGATTTCCTTCTTCTTCCTCCTCCTCTTACTCCTCTTCCTCTGCCGCCTCTACCACCCGCTCCCGCGCTTCACCTCCTGGACAATCGCCAGGATTCCCTCATCAATCTGCTCCAGCCCGGCGCGGGAGATACTGATACGGAGGAATTTGTCCCGGGTCTGGTAACCCGGCAGATAGAAGCCGTTCCCTGGCACCACGCGGATCTTCCGCCCGGCCAGGCGCTTGACCAGACGCTCCAGGTTGACGGTGAGCGGGAGCTTGAACTGGATATAGATGCCGGAGCTGTCCGCAGAGGCTTCGATTAAGCCTTCCGTATTATGCCGCCCGAGCGCTTCGTATACCGCACGGATTTTTTTGGCGTACATGGCTTTGATCTTATGCCTGTGATGCCCGTACATCCCGTTCTTAATGTATACCTCAAGCGCAGCCTGAGACAGCAGCGAGGTATCGGTGTAGCCTTTATAGGAGCGGAAAGTCTCCAGCAGCGGCTGCGGCACCACCACCGCACCGAGCCTAAGGCCCGGGAAGATGATTTTGGAGAAGCTTTTGAGATAAATGACATGGGAGGTCTGGTCATACGCATAGATCGGGTCATAACGCCGTCCGATCCCCAGATCCGCCATATAATCATCCTCGGCGATATAGACATCGTATTTGGCTGCCAGTCCGGCAATGGCCTTGCGCTCCTCTGTGCTGTAGGTTGTCCCAAGGGGGTTGTGATATCTGGGCATCGCATAAAAAAATTTGAATCGTCCGCTGGCGAACCGCTCCTCCAGCTCCTGCAGGTTGATGCCCGCCGCCGAACGCCCGATTCCGCTCACCGGCAGGCCCTCAGCCTCCAAATACCGCAGATAGATATCATACCCCGGCTGTTCCACCAGAATCTCTGTCCTGCCGCTGGGAAAAGGCATTCTGGCCAGAATTTCCAGCGCCTGCTGAATCCCCGAGGTAATCAGGATCGATTCCGCCTTGGCGAACACCTGATACTCCGCCAGATGCGACACCAGGGTGCGGCGCAGCGTCGCAAGTCCCAGGGCATCGCCATAGGTGAACAGATGGTATTTGTACTGGTCAATCGCCTTATTGAGGCAATGCTGGAAGTCCAGGTACGGAAAGACGTTCAGATCCGGCGATGCCGAAGCAAAATCAACCGTTCCTTCACTCCCCGCCGCTGCCGAATCTGCACTCTTGTCCACCATGTAATAGCCGCTCTGCGGAATAGAGTAGATCGTATGCGTCCGCTCCAGCTCCCCGTAAGCCTTCAGAATGGTACTGACGCTACAGCCGTAGGTTTCTGAAGCACTCCGCACAGACGGCAGCTTATCTCCCGGGCGGTACTGCCCTTCCTTCATCTGCCGCTCCAGCTCTGTGATCACCTGATGATACTTGTTCATCGCCCGCCTCCGTTCGCCGTCATTACCAAGCTATGCCGTGTATTCTATCCTATTATTCTTCCCTTATTATATAGGGATCGCGTCAAACTGTACCGGTACAGTTGAGGAAACCTTGTATTGTTGGTGTACGCCTTTTCCTTTAATTTTAAAGTAATAGATCGAATGTTTACAGCATCCAATCTTCACTAACCTACAAGGAGATGTACCCATGCACAAACAAGGACTTAAGCTGGCCTACAGCTTCGCCGTACTCAATGCGGTCATTATCGGCTTCTCCTTCCTGTTCACCAAAGTGGCACTCGTTCATGCCGGGCCGCTCGACACGCTGACCTTCCGGTTCGCTGCCTCTTTTGCCGTGATGTCGGTTCCGGTCGCCCTCGGCTGGGTCAAGGTTTCCTACCGGGGCAAGCCGATTGGCCGGGCCCTGCTGCTCGCCGCGATGTATCCGCTCGGCTTCTTCACCCTGCAGGTCTTCGGACTTCAGCGCGCCACCTCAGCCGAGGGAGGCATCCTCTATTCGTTCACTCCGGTGGTGACGATGATCATCGCCGCGATTGTCCTGAAGGAGAAGACCACCCTGCTGCAAAAGCTGTGCATCTTCCTCTCGGTATTCGGCGTGGTATTCATCTTCGTCATGAAGGGAAGCGGCATTCAGCTGTCCAATATGACCGGGATTGTGCTGCTGTTTATGACTTGTCTCGCTTTTGCCGGGTACAGTGTGCTGGCCCGCTCCCTCTCCAGCCACTTCAGCCCCGCCGAGCTCAGCTACCTGATGATGGGGGTCGGCTTCGCTACCTTCCTGATCATCTCGCTCACCGGACATACAGTCAGCGGAACGCTTGGGGATTTCCTGAATCCGCTGGGAAGCACAACATTTTTCCTGTCCGCCGTATATCTGGGGGTGATCGCCTCGCTGGTCACAACCCTGACTTCAACCTATATTTTATCCAAAATCGAGGCCTCACTCATGAGCGTGTTCACCAACCTCTCCACCATTGTATCCATTGCAGCCGGAGCGATCTTCCTGGGTGAGCAGATCACGGTCTATCACTGGATCGGATCCTTCCTGATCATCGCCGGGGTAGTCGGTACGAATTGGCTGGGGCGGTATAAGGGAGGAGCCCGGGGGCGGAACAAGCAGGGTACAAGGCTGACATAAGGAGGGAAATTACCTAAACAGGTGAATCAGGCTGGAGCTTAAGCGGCTGCCTCCGGGGGAGCGCCTGATGAAATCAAGAACACTAACTATTCATGCTCCTCAGTCACTCCTTCAGCCAACATCTGGAGCATTAAAAGTGTACTTTGCTCTTCATTTTTCGTATCGCCAGCTTTGGTGAGATTCAGAGGGATTAATCCCTCTCATATCATCACATCGCCTGCTTCCGGCGGATTCAATGGGATTTATCCCTTTCATTTCATCACATCGCCTGCTTCCGGCGGATTCAATGGGATTTATCCCTTTCATTTCATCGCATCGCCTGCTTCCGGCCGATTCAGAGGGATTTATCCCTTAGATCCCGTATAGTTGGCTATTGGGAGTGGACCTCTCTTTGCCTAATTGACTATTCCTAACATCTTAATTTTTAAATTTTCTACTTTTCATTTTCTTTCATACTTTCTCACTTTCTCACTTTCTCACTTTCCCTCTCCCTACTTTCCTCCAGTCTTTCTTACTCCCCCAAATAACTCAAAGAACCGCCGGCAATTACGCCCGGCGATTCTTTAGGTTGCCCGTCTTCCGTCCGGAAACACTCCGGCCTCGGCAGGTCTTATGATTCCTACAGCTTAACGCGCTGCAGCCGCAGCGCATTCAGCACCACAGATACCGAACTGAAGGCCATCGCGGCTCCGGCCAGCCAGGGTGCCAGGAAGCCCAGCGCAGCAATGGGGATTCCGATTGTGTTGTAGGCCAGCGCCCAGAACAGATTCTGCTTGATGTTGCGCATGGTTTTGCGGCTCATCAGGATCGCATCCGGGATGCTCATCAGGTCGCCGCGCATCAGCGTAATATCCGCCGCCTCCATCGCCACATCCGTACCCGTGCCGATAGCCATCCCCGTATCTGCTGTCGCCAGCGCCGGTGCATCGTTGATGCCGTCGCCGACCATGGCGACCTTGACTCCGCCTTCCTGCAGTCTGCGGATCTCGGCGGCCTTGCCCTCCGGCAGCACCTCTGCCAGCACCGTGCGGATGCCCGCCTGTTCCGCAATAGCCTGAGCCGTAATTTTGTTGTCTCCGGTAATCATTATGACTTCGATGCCCATGTCCTGCAATTTGGCTACGGCTGCGCGCGAGGTTTCCTTGATCGTGTCCGCCACTGCCACTACTCCCGCTACCGCATCCTCCACAGAGATCAGCATCGCTGTTTTGCCTTCATGCTCAAGCCGGGTCATGATCCCGGTCCAGGCTTCAATATCCAGCCCGTTCTCTATCATCATCCGCCGTGTGCCTACGCTCACCTTCCGGCCGTCTACAACAGCCGACACGCCGCGGCCCGGCACAGCCTCGAACTGCTCGGCAGGCGGAAGATCAATACCTCTGCCCTGTGCACCTGCCACAATGGCATCTGCCAGCGGATGCTCCGAGAGCTTCTCCGCAGCCGCTGTAATCGACAACAGACGATTCTCAGCAAGCACCCTGCCCTGTGTCTCATTTCCGGCAGTCGCTATAATATCAGTCAGCACCGGCTTCCCGTTGGTCACCGTTCCCGTCTTATCCACTACCACTACCTTGACGCCCTGTGCAGCCTCCAGGTGATGTCCACCCTTGAACAGGATGCCGAATTCAGCGGCCCGGCCGGAACCGGCCATAATAGAGGTCGGGGTTGCCAGTCCAAGTGCACACGGACAGGCAATGACTAGCACCGCGATAGCTTTCTCCAGGGCCTCGGCGAACTGTCCGGGTGCCACCCAGAGATACCAGATCCCGAAGGTAACAGCGGCAATGCCGACAACAATCGGCACGAAGATGCCGGAGATGACATCGGCGACCCGCTGAATCGGCGCCTTGGAGCCCTGGGCTTCTTCCACTACTCTGATGATCTGTGCCAGTGCCGTATCACGGCCGACCTTGCGGGCTTTGACCCGCAGCATGCCGTTCTTGTTCAGCGTCGCTCCGATCACGGAGTCCCCCGGCTTCTTCTCCACCGGGATGCTCTCACCGGTGAGCATGGATTCATCGACTGAGGACAGTCCCTCTACCACTTCACCGTCTACAGGAACCTTCGTACCGGGCTTCACCAGCACGATGTCTCCGATGACTACATCCTCTACGGGGATGTTCAGCTCCGCACCGTCACGCAGCACCAGCGCAGTCTTGGCCTGAAGCCCCATCAGGCTGCGGATCGCATCCGATGAACGCCCTTTGGCCAGCGCCTCGAACCACTTGCCTACGAGGATCAATGTAATCAGAACCGCACTGGTCTCGAAGTACAGCTCCACCGTATGGTGCATACCGCTCATGTTCAAGGAATCCACCGTCAGGTACAGACTGTAGAAATAAGCGGCTGAGGTGCCCAGTACCACCAGCACATCCATATTGGCGCTGCCGTTCTTAAGTGCCTTATAGGCGCCGACATAGAACTGCCAGCCGATTATGAACTGTACCGGGGTCGCCAGCACCAGCTGGAACCAGGGATTCATGAACAGCTCCGGCGTCCAGATCCAGGTAGTAAAGGAGAAATGGCCAGCCATAGCCCAGAGCAGGGGCAAAGACAGCAGGGCGGAGATCATCCAATTATTGCGCTTGCGCGTAATCTCCTCTCTGCGTTGTCCGGCGATATCCTTGCGGTCCTGCTTGAGGGCCGCCTTGTAACCGATGCTGCTCACCTTATCCATAATCTCGGCAGTACTGATATTACCCGGCGAGTACTCCACATGCGCGGTCTCCAGCGCCAGGTTCACATTCACAGCGGCAATCCCCGGCATCCGTCCCAGCACCTTCTCAATCCGTGACGAGCAAGCCGCACAGGTCATTCCTGTAATATCGAAATCCGCCGACTCCTTCAGCGTATCGTAGCCAAGAGAACGGATCTTCTCTTCAATCTGCGGCATATCTGCAACCGCCGGATCATACCCGACCGTAGCCTGCTCCAGCGCCAGATTAACATTCGCCCGGGATACCCCCTCCATACGGGACAATCCCTTCTCTATCCGCGTCGCACAAGCAGAGCAGGTCATTCCTGTAATCTGCAGCGTGGCCTGCTTCTGGGCAGAATCTGCACTCTTTTCCATCCTCGCGCACCTCCCAATACCCCCAAGGGGTATATTTATCTTTAAAATAAAAGGCATTGGCGCCAGCTCCCCTTCTCCCTCCAGGATTCCCGGCACCAAGCCCTTGCATTACAGCTAGCTTAGCTAAGTTTAACTTTGCTTATACTACATCGTAGCCCTGATCTTCAATAGCAGCCTTTATCTTATCCAGGCTTACCGTATTCTCATCGAATTCAACCGCCACCGTCTTAGCTGGCAGATCTACCTTCGCAGCTGCACCCACGCCACTCACAGCCTTCTCCACAGAACTTACACAATGACCGCAAGACATTCCTTCAACCTTCAATGTTACATTCGACATTTGATTACCCTCCTAATTGTTGTTGGTATAGACTATTTCATCAGCTTATTCACTGTAACCAGCAGCTCGTCGATCACCTCATGCTCACCGGCTTCGATCCGTTCAATAATACAGCTCTTCATATGGCCTTCAAGCAGCAGCCTGCCGACACTATTCAGAGCCGCCTGCACCGCCGCGAGCTGATTAAGCACATCATCGCAGTAGGTGTCGCGTTCAATCATGCCTTTCACCCCGCGGATCTGCCCTTCAATCCGGTTCAGCCGGGTAGTCAGTCCATTCTTGAATTCCGGGGAATGATGGCTCTTGCGCACACCGGAAGCGGAAGAATGGCAATCATCACCGCCGCAATCATGTCCAACAGGTTCCTTCTCTTTTGTCGACACAGGAATCAGCCTCCTCTACACCAATATAATATACCCCCCACGGGTATGTCAAGGCCTTAGCGGACACGCGCCTCCCGCCCCTCCTCCAGATACTCTGCCCTATTGCAGCAGGAATAAAGGACCCGCAGATAAGGAATACCAATTACACATATGCAAGTTCCCAAGCAGCTCATACCCCGTCTGTCCTCCTGAAAAAAACAATTGCCACCCTATTCAAATTTGAATATAATAAGATTCCATTGAATTTTAAACATAAAGGAGCTTAACATGCACACCAAAGAAAGTAATCTCAAGCTCGTCATTGTCGGACTGCTGCTCGGCATTCTGATGTCAGCCATGGATAATACCATTGTTGCCGCAGCTATGGGCACGATTGTGTCCGATCTTGGAGGACTGGATAAAATCGTCTGGGTCACCTCTGCCTATATGGTCATGGTTATGGCCGGGACCCCTATCTTCGGCAAATTATCTGATATGTACGGGCGCAAACGGTTTTTCATCTTCGGGCTTATCGTGTTCCTGATCGGCTCCGCCTTGTGCGGAACGGCTACCAGCATCACCCAGCTTAGTATTTACCGCGCGATTCAAGGGATTGGCGGCGGTGCACTGATGCCGATTGCCTTCACGATTGTCTTCGACATCTTCCCGCCTGAGAAAAGAGGCAAGCTCACCGGACTCTTCGGCGCTGTCTTCGGGATCTCCAGTGTGATCGGGCCTCTGCTTGGTGCGTATATCACCGAATATGTGAGCTGGCACTGGATTTTCTATATTAATCTGCCCATTGGGATCGTCTCGTTCTTCCTTATTATGTCCTCCTACAAAGAATCCATAACGCATTCCAAGCAGCGGATCGACTGGGGCGGCGCCTTCGCCCTGGTGGCGGGGATTATCTGCCTGATGTTCGCCCTGGAGCTTGGCGGCAACCAGTATGCCTGGGATTCTCTGGTCATTCTCGGCTTGTTCGCTGCGTTCGCCGTGCTTCTGATCGCCTTCATTATCATTGAAAAAATCGCGGCAGAGCCGGTCATCTCCTTCGCCATGTTCCGCCAGCGCCTGTTCGCAACCAGCAGTATCCTTGGTTTGTTCTATGGTTCGGCATTCATCGTAGCAACGGTATATATCCCGATCTACGTCCAGGGGGTATATGGTGGCTCCGCCACCAACTCCGGCCTGATTCTGATGCCGATGATGATCGGTACCGTAATCGGCAGCCAGTCCGGCGGCCTGCTTACTACCAAAACGAGCTTCCGCAACATCATGCTGCTGTCAGCAGTCTGCTTCGTGGGCGGGATCTATTCCCTCAGTACCTTGACCCCGGAGACTTCCCGTATGGCACTTAATGCCTTCATGGCGCTGACCGGCTTCGGCGTGGGCTTCTCCTTCTCCGTGCTCAGCCTGTCTTCGATCCAGCATTTCGACATGCGCCAGCGCGGTTCGGCAACGTCCACCAGTACCTTTATGCGCTCGCTAGGGATGACGCTGGGGATTACGATCTTCGGTATTATCCAGCGCAACAGCTTCGCCTCGGAGCTTAGCACGGCCTTCGGAGACGGCGGTCAGGCCGCCTCCTTCGGCGATCCGCGTTCCGCATTGACGCCCGAGGCCAGAGCACAGATTCCGCCGCCTGTACTGGAGAAAATCACGAACTCACTGTCTTCGTCAATCTCGCATACCTTCTTGTGGGCGATCGTTCCGGCGGTGCTTACTGTGGTCTTCGTTCTGCTGATGCCGAAGGACCGTCTGCTTCCGCAGGGCAGCCAGCACGGTGCAAATCAAGGTCAGCGGTAAGCCCATGCCGATGAAGCTGCTGATTCTGGGAATTCTGCTGGAGCGGGATATGCATCCCTACGAGATCACCCTTGTCATGAAGGAACGCTCTATGGATCAAGTCATCAAGCTGCAGACCGGTTCCTTATATTATGCCGTTGACAAGTTGGCCGCAGGCGGCCATATCGAGGCGGTGGAGATCATTCACAGTCCGGACCGGCCGGATAAGACCATCTACCGCATTACGGATAAAGGCAAAGAATTGATGGAGCAGCTCATTCTCCAGCAAATCAAGAAAAGTGATCCCCCGTATCATCCTCTATACATGGCCCTGGCCCTTGCGCGCCATATCGACCAGGACAAGGTGGCTAAGCTGCTGGAAGAGCGCATCCGGGAGGCGGAGCATCAGGTGAATTTCGCCTATCAAGTATACGAGGAGCATATCTCCATTGTGCCCCGCTCGGTGCTGCATATGATGTACGGCAGATATGAGCATAGCCAGACCGAGCTGAAGTGGCTGAAGCGTCTGTATGAGGATGTAGCTGTCCGTAAAATGAATGATATCGGCAGACCGATTATCGCAGACGAATAAAAGAAGCGGATGAATAGAATAGTACGAAATCAGGGGGATTGTCCGTTCTGCCGTTATCGGCAGCAGGCAGTCCCCTTGTCGTCCGACGCGCCTGTTTTGCCCTGTGCGAATCACCTTATATCTCCTACTTGCATCACGACTTTCAGCCGCTGTGATTGTTTAACGAAGACCATATGTGTTTATTAGGGAGCAAACCGCTGGCGAGCGACTCAGCTTCAAATTCAAACCTTAGTCTTTTATATTGTACCTGCTGTGCCGGCCCCGCCTGACGGATACTCTGGAAAGGGAAGTGAAGCCGTTATGAGTGATGACAAAAAGCCGATCAGAGACGAGCGTGACCACCCGGAGCAATACCCTACGGACAAGCCTAGCCTGTTCGATGTGGATGAGAGCCAGCAGCATGTGGACCCGATACCCGTAGAGGACCTGACACTTGAGAAAGAGGAAGAGAAGGATAAGGAGACCACGAAGCACCGTTCCTCTAGCGACAAGAGATACCACACCGGGTTCTAAAGATGTATACTTTTCCGGTAACATAACCGGAGCATTCTCAAGCTGAATATGATGGAGGGATCACATTGCTGAAAGCGTTACCCCTTAACCGGCGCGGCATACCCTCCAGCCGTATCGCCCTGGGCTGCATGGGGCTGGGCGGCGGCTGGGACCGCGAACCGGTCACCGCTTCGAATATGAAGCAGGGACATGAGGCGCTGGATGCGGCGCTGTCTATAGGCATTAATTTTTTTGATCATGCGGATATCTATACCCGCGGCAAGGCGGAGAAGGTATTCGGGCAGATCTTCAAGGAACGGCCGGGGCTGCGCGGGGACATCCTCCTCCAGTCGAAATGCGGCATCAAGCTGATGGAGCCAGGCGATATCTCCAATAGCTTCGACCTCTCCAGGGAGCACATTTTGTCCAGCGTCGATGGAACTCTCGCACGGCTGGGCACAGAGTATATAGATATTCTGCTGCTGCACCGACCCGATCCGCTAATGGACCCCGAAGAGGTAGCGGAAGCGCTACATCAGCTCAAGGCCTCCGGCAAGGTGCGCCACTTCGGTGTCTCCAACATGAGTGCTGCCCAGATCCAGCTGTTACAGACTTATTGCGACGAGCCGTTCATTGTCAATCAGCTGCATATGAGCCTGTCCCGGATCAGCTGGGTTGACGCCGTACTCAGCGTGAACCGCGACCCGTGGAAGGACATTACGTTCCCGGAGGGCACCATGGAGTATTGCCGTGCCGGGAATATCCAGCTTCAGGCCTGGGGCCCGCTGGCCCAGGGACTCTTCAGCGGACGGCCGCTTGAAGGCCAGCCGGAGAATGTTGTGAATACAGCGGCCATGGTACGGAGACTTGCTGACGAGAAGGCTACGACACCCGAAGCCATCGTGCTGGCTTGGCTAATGACGCATCCCGCAGCCATCCAACCCGTCATCGGCACCGTGAATCCGCAGCGGATCGCCGCCTGTGCAGGCGCAGACCAGCTAGAGCTGTCCCGCAAGGAATGGTATGAGCTGTACGTCACCTCGCGCGGGGAGAAGCTTCCTTAAGATTGGATTTTACTGGAAATCTCATGAATGAACAGGTTCAGATTCATTGAAACCGTACATTTTCATAAAACTAGCGGAGAGGTACTGTCCTTGTATGGATAGTACCTTCTTTGCGGCGGAATACACTAGACCCCCATCATTTAGCCAACTGGTGCAGCATCCGAATTGTGTTTGGTTTTTCGCATACATTGGGCCCACACCCCTCACGCTCGCCGCCGGCTTTCGCCCCATTCAGGGGCACTATTGCCCCTCATTTCCACCACTCGCCCACTATCAGCGAATAACTCTATGCACTTTACCTCCCCCTAGTCTCCCCCTCACCTTTCTCCGCTCCTCCCAGCCACGCCCGCCGACTGTTCTCTATAAAGAACATTTGTGAAAAACAGCGATAACCGCAGTTACAGCGAGATATCCCACTCAATTCGTACTTTATTGCGAACATTTCGCTGAAATTAACATTTTTCTTTTCCAAGCGGCGCAGTGTATGATTTGCTTACGAGAACGTTCTTTATAAAGAACGAATATAACGAATAACTCATTAGCAAGTTGAGAGGGGGCTTAGCTATGTACCCCAGATCTGCCAAGCGGCGCAAACGAAAAGCCAGGAATCTCGGCCTGCGGATTCTGCAATCAGGTATGGCGGTATCCGTGCTTCTGATGTACACCTCGGGCCAGATCGGCAGTACCTATGGAGAGTTCAAAACCTCCCAGGAACAGATCAGCTCCATCGGACTGTGCTCGGTATTCCCGGGTCAGATTGAACAGCTGCTATCGGAATTCAGCGGGCACCTAAGCACCCTCATGGAGCTGAAATCTTCCCTTGGCAGCCATAGCATCAGTGGAGTGTACAACACTTCTGTCGCTACCGGAGAGCTATCGCTTACGGAGCTGGATCAGGCGGCTGGCGAACTCTCGGCTGAGCTCACTCAAGCTGGCAGCGAGATCGACCTATTGGAGAAGCAACTGAGCTTCAATGGGATGGTCTGGCAACAAATTTTGCAGGAAATTGGCCATGCAGCGGCCATTCTGCACAAGCTCGGAGGATATATGGTGAATCTCGACCCTAACTGTCTGGAAATCCGTGACGCACAGTTCTTCGACCAGCTTCAGGAGAGTCTTCATCAAAGCGGGATTCTATCGGAATCGCTGGCAGAGACGTTAAGCGGAATTATGCATTACCTTGGCACGATCCATGATATCGGCGGATCATTGCCCACCGGCAATCCGGACCGTGTCTTGCTCCGGGAGGATGACTACAGCTTCCCTGCTGAGGAGCCTATCCTCTCGTTCGTAACCAGCGCCTATCAGGCAGATTCGCAGGTATCCCCCGCGCTGCTGAACACGTATGAGCAGATGAATAGCGAATTAACGGCGTCCAAAGATACCCTGTCCTCCACCATCCACACCTTGCAGGAACGGCTGGCAGAGATCGCTGAAGCCAAGACGGCCCTTGAGGACAAAGCAAAGGCACAGCAAGAGGAAGAGGAACGCCTGGCGCTTGAAAAGGCCGATAAATCCAGAGCGGAGGAAGCCGAACGGCTCGCCTTAGAGAAGCAGAAGGCTGCTGACGAAGCGCTGAAGCTGAAGCTGGAGCATGAACAAGCCCAGAACCAACCGGCCGCAACCAGTCTTCCTGACAAAAGCCAGCCGGGAGAGCAGCCCGCTCCCACAGCTCCTGTACAGGACAATCCAGTCCCCACAGCTTCAGCAGCAGCAGAGGTTATTGCTCCGGCTGCCACTCCGGCGCCTGAGATTCTTTTACCGGAAGCGACTCCAGATTATGAACCCGGCAGCGAAATTCCAATTCCGGGCACTGTGATAGACGGCGGGCAGCCTGCTCCTACAGCTACACCGGCTCCACAATCTGAACCCAGCAAAGGCGGCGAATAAGATGCGCATCCGAAAAATAGTCAATACGATAATTTCCACTCTGATTCTTATAGTGTTCCTGGTGCTAATCACAGCCGTTGTCATCTCCAAAGCCTCCGGCGGCGAGCCCACCTTCTTCGGCTACCAGATCAAGACGGTATTATCCGGCTCCATGGAGCCCGGCATTCAGACCGGTTCCATTGTGGGCATTAAGCCGGGCGGGGACATGAGCCGGTTCCAGAAGGGCGATGTGATCACTTTTTTGAATCCCGATAACATTCTGATCACCCACCGCGTGGTCGCTGCCGAGCTGAACAGTGCTCTGGGGGAAGCCAGCTACACTACCAAGGGCGACAATAATGATTCAGCCGACACCGCCGCCGTCAGCTCCACGAATGTGGTAGGTGAGTATACCGGCGTAACCGTCCCCTATGTGGGCTATGCCATGAGCTTCGCAGTCTCCAAAGCCGGAAGCGTAGTGCTGATGATTATTCCCGGACTGCTTCTGCTCCTCTACGCGCTGTATTCTTCATGGAAGGCCGTTGCGGCACTGGAAAAGAAGAACGTCTCGTCTTCCGCAACCAGCGGCGGCGGGCCGGATACTTTGACTGACCTCATACAATGATCGATTGTCCTCTCCCGTTTACGAAACGTGGAGCCACAATACAGCTTGCCGGAAGCACCGGCTATGCACAAAGCAGACTCATAAGAGAGGGATGAACAAATGAACGTCAAAAAAACATTAGGTCTCGGCGTTGTATCGGCAGCATTAGGCTTGACCCTGGTCGGCGGAGGCACCTTCGCTTACTTCAGCAGCACTTCTACTTCCTCAGCTTCTTTTAACAACGGAACCTTATCACTTCAATCTGATCCCTCCGTCATTGTTAATCTCAGCAACCTCAAGCCGGGTGATACCGTCTTACGGGACTTCAAACTCAAAAATGACGGGACACTCAATATTCCCAAAGTGGTACTGCGCACCTCATCCGCCATTACAGACGCTCAGGGAGACAACGGCTCCCACAATTTCAAGGATGATATTATTGTGACCTTCCTCGTGAACAAGGATAAGAAAGAATCGCCGCTCCTGGTCATCTCGCTGGCCGATCTGGAGCAGGAGAGTCCCGATCTGGTGGCCCGGGGAATTGTCGGAGCGATCTTAGGCGGAGAGAAGTCCGGCATTAAAGCCGGTACCTCGGATAACCTGACCATCCAGTTTGCCTTCAAGGAGACCCTCCAGCCGCAGAACTATTATCAGGGCGATACGCTTGCACTGACGCTGAATTTCGAAGCCAACCAGGAAAAAGGCAGTCTCAAATAATTCCACAACAAATCAAACCATTCGAGGAGGAAATAAATCATGGGTATCAAAAAAACATTGGGTCTTGGCGTAGCATCGGCAGCACTAGGTTTGTCTTTAATCGGCGGGGGCACCTTCGCTTACTTCAGCTCCACAGCCACCAGCACGGCAACCTTCGCCGCAGGTACGCTGAAGCTCGGCTCTTCCTTCAATACTCCGGTAGCGCTGACGAATCTGAAGCCGGGAGACTACACCGTCCGCACCTTCACCTTGTCCAATGACGGCACACTGGATATCAAGCTCCTCAAGCTTGCCACCACTTACACCGTGACCGATGCCATGGGCGATAACGCGGGCCAGG
This sequence comes from Paenibacillus rhizoplanae, assembly GCF_042684125.1. Classification (NCBI taxonomy): domain Bacteria; kingdom Bacillati; phylum Bacillota; class Bacilli; order Caryophanales; family Paenibacillaceae; genus Paenibacillus; species Paenibacillus rhizoplanae. The sequence continues at coordinate 52,187 of NZ_JBHUKY010000030.1, forward strand.
ATCTCGGAGACCACTTCAAGGTCAAGCTCCTAGATAGTACGTACACCGGCGGTTCACTAAGCGGTCATGTGCTGTCCGAGATCTCCCTGAAGGATCTGAAGAATACCCCCAGCTACGATCTCGTAGCAGCAGGCGTACTGCCAGGAGGGATTGCCGCCGCCGGGTCCAAGACCTTCAAGATCGCTTTCGAATTCGTAGACAACACGCTCGATCAGAACATTTTTCAGGGTGACGGCTTAGCTCTGAACTGGACCTTCGATGCACTTCAAGGACTGGGAGAAGCCAAGTAGGTCAGCAATCCATGAAGACGGCACATCCTTCCCCAACCGGGCCGGGTGTGCCTTTTCCTTTTCTCCCGGCTGCCGGGTTCAATGAATTTTGTCCGATTTGCGGATTTTTGTTATACTTACAAATGGAAACGGCTTTGCTGTCCCTTTAACGGGCGGTGCCGTTTCAGCGAGAAAGATAAGGAGAATGTATAGCGCGAAGCCTATAAATTCTTATCTTTTACCAAAAAGTACGGAGGGCGTTGTAATCGTGTCAGATACTATGGGAAGCCGCATCCACAAACTCCGGCTGGAGAAGGGCTATTCGTTATCCGAGCTTGCGGATAAGGCTGATGTGGCGAAATCATACCTCAGTAATGTGGAACGGAACATTCAATCCAACCCCTCCATTCAATTCATCGAAAAAATCGCTGACGCGCTTCAGGTATCCATTCATGCACTGCTGTATGGCGGGCTGGCAGAGACGGAAGAACAGGCTCTGGACGGGGAATGGTTCCGGCTGGTTCAGGAGGCCATGGCCTCCGGTATAAGCAAACGGGAATTCAAGGAGTTCCTCGATTACCAGAAATGGCGCATGGATCAAAAGGACAACTAGACGTAGTATTGTATGCCGCCGGGAAGACTTCACTTGGCAGGGAGGCCACCTTCGGCGAAGGCATCCTTTCAAAGGCATACAGAAAAGGCACAGCGTACCGGCCGCTGTGCCTTTTCTGTATGTATCCGAACAATGATGACCGCCCTTACATCGCCTGGAGTGCCTTTTCGCTTAGAAACCGGCGGATATCCTCCGCCGCGATCCCCGCCTGCTTGGCAGACATCAGCAAGTCTACCCATTCCAAATCCAGATCAACTGCCTGCAGCTCGTCATTCCCCTGGTTGGACATATCCAAGAAATCTCCTCCTAGAATTTTCGCGTCCCCAGGCAGTCCGGCCATCATAGTAGTATTGCTACTTTGTAGTATTTCTACTTTAGATCCGAGACTTTGTGCCCCTGTCTTTCGGCAGGTTTACCTTTTACTGGACCCTTTCCATCATGAAAGGATCTGGCAAGAATCGATGAAACCGTTCTCCGCAATAACATTATACAAGATCATACGCGATTAGTGTGTCGTTTTCTGGAATTTTTTTATGTTAAAATGTGAGGAAACTTAGCTGAAATTGCCAGCAGGTTATATAAATATTTCCAGTTCCAAGTTCAAACCCTATGTAATAGTTTAAATATACTAAAGGGAACTCTAACCGCCCCGACTTACCGCTGCACGCACCATCGTATAGAGACAATTACCCATTTGTTTATATAACGGAGAGTTATGTGAGTTTTTTCTATTTATGATAGTTCCGTATGAATACTGTAATGAATCATGCCAAATTGCGAACGGATTGACCGAAAGTATGAATTGATTACCCCGCCGGAAAGTAGCACAATAGGATGAGAATGAAACCGCAAACATTTGCAGCTCCGCCAAGTGGCACACTGGATGCCTCGCGTGGAGTTTATCCGTTAGGAGGACCTATTCATGGCAGTCAAAGAGCCCTATAACGACACAGTATGGAGCAAATACTACGGCCCCAACCTGGGCTACATCCAAGAAAGATATGAGCAATTTGTCAAAGACCCCTCTTCTGTTGAACAACATTACCGCGATCTCTTCACCGTATCCGGTCCCCCTCCACTGGCACCCGATGCCGAGAGGGCTCCAAGGCCTGCCGTATCCGCAGATGCGCAGTGGCTCAAGAAGGCTGTCAAGGCCTCGAAGCTGATCGCCAATATTCGTATATATGGCCATATGGCCGCAGACATTGACCCGCTGGAGCGCAGCACGAACCCGATGGCCAAATGGCTGGAGCTGGAGACCTACGAGCTTACCCGCGAGGATCTTAATGCCCTGCCCGCTTCGCTGATCTGGGATAATGCCCCTGCGGATGTGCATACCGCGATGGATGCCGTCCACAGAATGCGCCAGGCCTATACCCAGACCATCGCCTATGAATTCGGGCATGTACATGATGAACGCGAGCTGCGCTGGCTCAACAGCCAGGCGGAATCGATGACTTCCCCTGCCCCGCTTAACAATACGGAGCGCAAGGAGCTGCTGAAGCGGCTGATTCAGGTGGAGCATTTCGAGACCTTCCTGCACAAGACCTTCGTCGGCCAAAAGCGCTTCAGCCTGGAGGGCAATGATGCCCTTGTGCCGATGCTGGATGAGATTGTGCGGGCTGCCGCGCATGACGGCGCAGAGCATATCCTGATGGGTATGGCCCACCGCGGAAGACTTAATGTGCTGGCTCATATTCTGGGCAAGCCTTATGATATTATTTTCTCAGAGTTCCATCACTCGCCGAATAAAGAACTGTTCCCTTCGGAAGGCTCCATGGGCGTGACCTACGGCTGGAGCGGTGATGTGAAGTACCATCTCGGGGCTGACCGTGCCGTCCGCGAAGGCGAGACCGTACGCACCCGGATCACGCTGGCCAATAACCCGAGCCATCTTGAATTCGTCAATCCTGTAGTCGAGGGCTTCACACGCGCCGCACAGGAAGAGCGCAACGCTCCGGGAATGCCTAAGCTGAATACAAGCAAGGCCATGGCTGTGCTGATGCACGGCGATGCCGCCTTCCCTGGAGAGGGCATTGTCGCTGAGACGCTTAATATCGGCAAATTGCAGGGTTATCAGAATGGCGGTACCGTGCATATTATCGTCAATAACCGGATCGGCTTCACCACGGAGAGCGAGGATTCCCGCTCCACCCATTATGCCAGCGACTTGGCCAAAGGGTATGAGATCCCGGTCGTGCATGTCAATGCCGATGACCCTGAAGCTTGTATCGCCGCAGTCCGTCTGGCCAGCGCTTACCGCCATATGTTCAAGAAAGACTTCCTGATTGATCTGATCGGCTACCGCCGCCACGGGCATAATGAAATGGATGATCCCGAGACTACACAGCCGATTGTATACGGCAAGGTGCGGAACCACCCTACTGTATACCGCGCTTATGCAGAACGCCTGGAGCGCGAGAAGGTAATCACAGCCGATGATGTAACGAATATGATTGCCGAGGCAGAGAGCGTCCTTCAGCAGGCCTTCGACCAGATGAAGGAAGGCAAGCAGAAGAATGCGGAGTCCAAAACCGCCGTCGCGCTGGATAACGACAGTCCCCAGCAGCGTCCGACTGCCTTCCCTCTGGCCGGTCTGCAGGAGATTAACCGCGAGCTGCTGCGCGTACCGGCCGGCTTCAAGGTCTATCCGAAGCTGGAACGGATATTGCAGCGCCGCAAGGATGCACTGAATGACGGAGAGCGGGTGGACTGGGCACTGGCAGAGACGCTTGCCTTCGCTACCATCCTGAAGGATGGCACGCCGATCCGCCTCAGCGGACAGGATTCACAGCGCGGCACCTTCGCCCACCGTCATCTGGTGCTGCATGACAGCGAGAACGGGGAACTCTATGCTCCGCTGCATCAGCTGAGTGATGCCGCCGCTTCATTCGGCGTTTACAACAGTCCGCTGTCCGAGGCCTCTGTCCTCGGCTTCGAATATGGTTATAATGTGTTCGCACCGGAGACCTTCGTCATCTGGGAGGCTCAATACGGCGACTTCGCCAATGCCGCTCAGGTCATTATTGACCAGTTCATTTCTGCGGGACGCGCCAAGTGGACACAGCGCAGCAACCTGACAATCCTGCTGCCTCACGGCTATGAAGGCCAAGGACCGGAGCACTCCAGCGGCAGAATGGAACGGTTCCTCCAGCTCTCCGCCGAGGAGAACTGGACTGTGGCCAACCTGAGCAGCGCTGCGCAGTATTTCCATCTGCTCCGCCGTCAGGCCGCGCTCTGCGGACAACCGGATGCCCGGCCGCTGGTTATCATGGCGCCGAAGAGCCTGATCCGTAACACGCGCAGCACCTCAGCCGGAGCGGATCTCGCTTCGGGCATCTTCCAGCCGGTTCTTCCCGAGCCGCTGCTCGGCAGTAAGCCGGAAGCAGTGAAGCGCCTCGTGGTATGCAGCGGCAAGGTGGGCATTGATCTCCAGACGGAGCTTGAGGCCACACGCGGACAGGACTTCTCCTGGCTGCACATTTTGCGCATGGAACAGCTCTATCCGTTCCCGGAACGCGAGATTGGCGCTCACCTTAGCGGCTTCAGCTCTCTGGAGGAGATCGTCTGGGTACAAGAGGAACCGAAGAATATGGGCGGGTGGACGTATGCTGAATCCCGGCTGCGCGCCATCGCACCGCAGAAGGTCACCGTCCAGTACATCGGCCGTCCGGATCGTTCCAGCCCGGCTAGCGGCTACGCAGATGTCCACAGCTTCGAGCAGCGGCGCATTGTCCGGGAAGCCCTGAAATTGAATGCTGCAGTGCAAGCACCTGTACCGTCTTCCTGAGCACAGTAAGGCGGTCATACGATATCACGCACACCACTATATTTGGGGAGGTACGGCCTGTGTCCGAGATAAAAGTACCCGATTTGGGCGAATCGATTTCCGAAGGAACGATCTACAAATGGCTGGTTAAAGAAGGCGACACTGTCGGCCAGGGGGATGTGCTTGCCGAGCTTGAGACTGACAAGGTCAATCTTGAGATCAGTGCGGAGGAGGACGGCGTCATCTCCTCCATCCTGCGCCAGGCGGGCGAGAACGTTGCCGTTGGCGAAGCCATCGGCATCATCGGCGCCGGCAGCGGCGCGGGTGCTGCCAGCGGCAGCAAGCCGGAAGCGGCCGCACCGCAGAGCGGCAGCGCGTCTGCTGCTGCCGCAAGTGCCGCAGCGGCTGAACCGGCCGCTGCTGTAACGGCTCCAGCCGCCGCCGAAGGTGCGGCGGCAGGCACTGCGGCCCTGGCTTCGCCGGGGGCGCGCAAGCTGGCACGGGAGCGGGGCATCGACCTCGGCGAGGTCAGTGCCCGCGACCCAATCGGCCGGATCGGTCAGGCCGATGTGGATGGTCATGGCGCAGCGGGGCCGCAGGCCGCTGCGCCAGCAGCTCCGGCGGCGGCCGCGCGGCCGGAGCCGGCGAAGCCCGCGCCGACGGCAGCGGGCAAGGCGCCGCACGCCGAGGACGGCAAAGCCACCGAGCGCAAGCGCATGTCGCGGCGGCGGCTGACGATTGCCAGCCGCCTGGTCGAAGCGCAGCAGACGGCCGCGATGCTGACCACCTTCAATGAGGTGGACATGACCGCCATTCTCGACATCCGCAAGCGCCGCAAGGATGCCTTCAAGGAGAAGCACGAGGTCGGACTCGGCTTCATGTCCTTCTTCACCAAGGCCGTCATCGGCGCGCTCAAGGCTTACCCGATGCTGAATGCCGAGATCGACGGGGAAGATCTCCTGCTGAAGAAATATTATGACATCGGCATTGCCGTAGCTGCCAAGGAAGGCCTGGTCGTACCGGTCGTCCGCGATGCCGACCGGCTTAGCTTCCCTGAGATCGAGCGGCGGATCGGCGAGCTGGCCTCCAAGGCGCGCGCCAATACGCTCAGCCTGCCGGAGCTTCAGGGCGGTACCTTCACGATCACGAACGGCGGAGTGTTCGGCTCCCTGCTGTCCACACCGATCCTCAACACCCCGCAGGTCGGCATTCTCGGCATGCACAAGATCCAGCTGCGCCCAATCGCGCTGGATGAGGAACGGACGGCCAACCGTCCGATGATGTACATCGCCTTGTCCTACGATCACCGGATCGTGGACGGCTCAGAAGCGGTCAGCTTCCTGGTCAAAGTCAAGGAATTGCTGGAGGACCCGGAATCCCTGCTGCTGGAAGGCTAATCTTCCGTCCGCAGCCTTCTCCTCCTTCCTATACACATAGTCCTAGACAAACAGGCATCCGTAGAGCGAACCCGCTCTGCCGGATGCCTGTTTTCTGGTTACAACAATTGAAACTGTTGCACAGAAGAGTCAATTTCATAATTCGATTTGTTAAATAGCAAGACTGGGCCAAAATCTAAGGTCACATTTTTAAAAAGATTAGGCGATTTGCTGAGAGTTTCTCAACT
>NZ_JBHUKY010000031.1:0-171328 GCF_042684125.1 Paenibacillus rhizoplanae
CGCCGCTAAGTTAATCAGGAGCAAGCTCCATCATAACTCCGCTCGACTTGCATGTATTAGGCATGCCGCCAGCGTTCGTCCTGAGCCAGGATCAAACTCTCCAATTAGGACGCTTACGAAGTAAGCGTCACCTGTATCCTCTTCGGTCCAGCTCAAGCTGAGCGGATGAAGAGGATACAGTATAGAAAGAGCGATTGCTCATTTTGAAACTGACGATTCATTAAATGAATCTTGTAAAAATCAAAGCGTTCCATTTGTTCAGTTTTCAAAGAACTTGCTCCCGGCATTTCAACGTTATGTATCTTGCACAGGAATTAGATCATATCATTTTATTACGTTTGTTGTCAACTTATTTTTCTTCCGCCGCTCAATTCAGCGTCGATGTCTCATAAGCACAAGAGATAATATATCATGCGCTCCAAACGTTTGCAAGTCTTTTTTTAAAAGAAGATTAGGCACCACTTTTTTTGAGGTAATAATGAATAGTTGACCGCTGCCCTGCACAAATTGATTCCCATAGTGCTTCATTTGTCGCTACAATAGAATTTATCTTAATATCCATAAGCACCTTACTTATTAGCTGTTCCTGAAAGGAGTTCCAATGTCCAATAAGACTCTGCCTCAAGCTCCCTCCAGCCCCCTGGAGGAATCACGCAATCTGCAGCAGGCTACCATCTACCGCATTTTGCTCGCCGTCAGCTTTGTTCATTTATTCAACGATTCCATTCAGGCACTGATTCCGGCGATGTTCCCTGTACTGAAAGATAACCTGGTGCTCTCCTACGCCCAGATCGGCTGGATTGCGTTCGCACTGAACCTCACCTCCTCGGTGATACAGCCTATTATCGGCTTCGCCGCTGACCGGAAGCCGCGTCCGATCCTGCTGCCGCTGGGGATGTGCTGCACCTTTGCCGGGGTCTTTCTGCTTGCTTTTGCCGGTAATTATGTATTAGTGATTGTGTCCGTAATGCTTGTGGGCTTCGGATCAGCTGCGTTCCATCCGGAAGGGATGCGCGTGGCTCATATGGCTGCCGGTCAGCGCAAGGGGTTGTCGCAATCCATATTTCAGGTGGGCGGCAACGCCGGTCAAGCCTTGGGTCCTCTATTAATGAAGTGGGTATTCATTCCCTTCGGGCAGATAGGCGCTCTCGGATTCACTGTTATCGCCGCTGCCGGAGTGGCCATTCAGGCCTATGTGGCCCGCTGGTACCGTGAGATGCTGGATGCCGGATATACCTTCCGCAAAAAGTCAGCAACACGCTCCATCGACCCTGCCCGCAGCAAACGTATCCTCATTACAACAGTTATTCTGGTCTTCATCGTATTCGTGCGATCCTGGTACGGCGCCTCCATCGGCGGGTACTATGCCTTCTACTTAATGGACAAATACGGGATGACGCTGGATAAGGCGCAGATCTATATCTTCATCTATCTCGCTGCCGGCGCTGTCGGTACCTTCTTCGGGGGCCCGCTTGCAGACCGTTTCGGCCGCCGCAATCTCATCCTGGTGTCGATGATCGGGACGGTGCCGTTTGCGCTGGCCCTGCCTTTTGTGAACCAGTTCTGGGCGGCCGTGCTGCTGATTATCTCCGGGTTCATTCTACTATCCAGCTTCTCCGTCACTGTGATCTACGCGCAGATGCTGTATCCGGGCAATATCGGGACGGTCTCGGGTCTGATTACCGGCCTTGCCTTCGGGCTTGGCGGAATTGGCTCTGTCGTAATTGGGCATCTGATCGACACGATCGGAATCGCCACGGTGTTCGTAGCCTGCGGCTTCCTGCCGCTGCTTGGCCTGCTGGCTCTGCTGCTGCCCGGTGATAAGAAGCTGGAGGAATGGGCAGCCGAATAAGCAAATCTATTCATAGCATGGAGAGAACCTTGGAGAACATAGCAGCCGCAAACCCGCTGCCGGCAGTCATGTAGTTGTCCGGATCAGAGTGGTCGAAGCCCATCCATACCGCTGCGGTCCATCTAGGGGTATAGCCTACAAACCATAAATCCCGGTTTGCCTTGCCGGGGACTCCTGGCAGATCCAACTGCGTGGTTCCTGTCTTACCGGCGACCGTAACATCCATTCGCGCCCGTCTGCCCGTCCCTTCACTCACTGCCTGACGGAGCATGGCGGTCATATCCGCCGCGGTACGTACAGAAATGGCTTGCTGCGGCGCAGCGACATGTGAATACACCACCTGGTTCTGCGAATTCCTGATACTACGCACCAGATACGCCTTGTTAAGAATGCCTCCATTGGCAAAGACGGTGTAAGCTTGAGCCATCATGAGCGGAGAAACCCCGCTATGCAGACCTCCAAGGGCAATGGCCAGATGGTTGTCTTCTGCAGCGAGTTCCATTCCCAACCTGACGGCAAAGCCACGGGCATAGCTGACCCCCACCTGCTTCAGCAACCATACCGCTGGGGCATTAATGGACTGCTGCAGGGCAACCCTCATGCTCACCTGCCCACGATATACACCGTTCAGATTAGCCGGACTGTAGCTGCCATAGGTTGTTTTAATGTCAGGCAGGAGACTGTCCGGCGTATATTTTCCGCTCTCCAGCGCCGGACCATAATCTATAATGGGTTTGAGCGCGGAGCCTGGCTGCCGGGAAGGAGTTACGGCTCTGTTCAGACCGCCTGTACTCGGGTTTCGCCCGCCCAACAGTGCAGCCACTTCACCGTTCCGCTGGTCCATGATGACCATGGCTGCTTCAGCTCTCTGGTTTTTGCCATCCGGCGGAAATGCCTCCTCCTGTGAGAATGCCCGCTCCATAGCACGCTGCGCCTCAATATTCATGCCCGTCACCAGCGTATATCCGCCTGCGCACAGCTCCTTTCGCGATAACCCTGTCTGCCTCATTGCTTCCTTAATTGCCGCATCCATATACGACGCCCCGACAATCTCTGTCTTATCCTTAACTGGTGGGATATAGGGGCCTTTCATGGCTGCCCTCATCTGCTCGGTTGTTATCAGCTTGTGCTGCTGCATAATCCGCAGGACCAGATCCCGTCTGCCTGCTGACAATTCAAGGTTGTCTACTGGGTTATAGATGGAGGGTCCTTTGGGAATAGCCGCCAGCGTTGCGATCTGCCCGATCTCCAAATGCTTCATATCAGTTATACCAAAATAACGCTCCGCTGCAGATTTCACCCCATATTGCCCTTGTCCCATATAAATTTGGTTGAGATACAACTGCAGAATCTCATCCTTCGATAACTGCTTCTCCAGGGTCAATGCTATCGAGGCTTCGTTCAGCTTACGCAGCAGATTCTGCCCCCGGTTCAGATACAACCCTCTTGCCAGCTGCTGGGTGATGCTGCTTCCACCCTCAGATACCCCCATCCGTACGGTATTGTTGACTAATGCACGGGCTATTCCCTGGTAGTCCAGACCTTTATGGCTGTAAAAACGGCGGTCCTCAACAGCAATGAAAGTATCTATGAGCAGCTGCGGCATTTCTCCTAGTCCTGCTTTGATTCGATAGCCCGTTTCAGGCAGTGGTATTCTCCGCAACACTGTTCCGTCAGAGGCCATAATGACGCTTGATTCCGGTAAAATCATTTTCTCCGGATAACGGTCCAGCATCAGCTTTCCATACTGACTCATATAGATAATTCCTGCTAGCATGAGAATGGCAAGGAGGACTGTCAGATCAAAAACGGTATAGCAAATACGTAGCAGTAATCTCCGTCCTGTTCCCATACTCATACCTGCCGAGTCCAATTCTCCAGAAGCTTTTCCAGCCCCAACGCCTCGTGCTTAGCCATCACCAGATGCTGCAGAACTGCACCGGGGATAATATTGGCCTCTTCCTCTGACTCCGCCACTGTCTGTTCCAGCGTGCGGATCAACGCCCGTGTCCGCAAAATAAGCGCTATGAACTCTTGTGCATCCGGCTCCTGCATTTGTATTTGCGGTGCAGGGGCCGCTGCTGGCCGCAATCCGACCTGATGAATCCGGCGCAGGCTAGCGGCCAGCCGTCTGAATTCCCCACCCGATTGCACCTCAAGGTCCATAAGCTCACAGGAGCCGTGAACCGCCAGTTGTTCTGCGGCGCGCAGTAGCGCGGTGGTATCGTTGGCTGCTTTTTGTGAACGGAGCAGGAACAGCCCTGCACATACAACGGTGAACATCATGACAGCCGCCGGTCTTGCGCCGATATGATTGATGATCCAATGCATGAAACGGACAAACAGCGCAGCCGATTCCGGCGTATACCAGGAGTAGAGCATAGTAAAAATCCCCCGCATAAGAAGCAACAGCCCTGCACTAAGCAGAGCGCTACCGCAGAATATGTAGAGGTAAAGTGTGCGGATCGTGTGTATTTTTGACATCAGCCAATTTCTCCTGCCTCCCCGGGTCTCATCCCATAGCCCAAGGATATCGGCTAAATCTTAAGAAACACCATTGCCACTTCTTAAGAAATACTGAAGATTGTCAGGAGGATACCGGAAATCGGGTAACAAAGTCAGTCCGGGATCTGGTGCTGTGAGCCGTAATCTCCCCATGGTGCCTTTCCACAATTCCCTTGGTAATCGCCAGACCCAATCCCGATCCCCCGGTAATCTGCGATCTGGAGCGCTCCGCCCGGTAGAACCGCTCAAAAATATGTGGAAGATCCCCCTCCGCAATCATCTCGCCGAAATTACTGATCCGCACAACTGCATCGTTACCTTCACAGCTGAGTCCAATCTCAAGCCGTTTCCCGTCCTTCCCGTACCGGATCGCATTGGCAATCAGATTCTCATACGCACGTACCAATTCATAAGGAGCCGCTTCAATCCACAGCGATTCGGTATCATCCTGCAGTTCATAAGTCATGCCTTCACGGGTCAGTGCCGGAACCGATTCCTCCGCAAGCTGGCGCATAAATGCCTTGAGATCGAGCCGTTCCAGCACTAACGGCAGTCTGCTGCTGTTAACCCGCGTGTATTCAAACAAGTCGTCAATCAGCTTGCGCAGCACCAATGACTTCTGATAGGCAATCCCTACATAGTAACGTATCTCCGTCTCTTCCCGGCAGCGGTCCTGTTCAATATATTCTAAAAACCCAAGCACCGAGGTCAACGGAGTGCGGAGATCATGCGATACACCGGTAATCAGCTCGTTTTTGGACTCGACAGCCCTGCGTTCTTCCAGCAGCGAATGCTGTAGCCGCTCAGACATAATATTGATATTCTCTGCAAGTACCCCCAACTCGTCCGACGTTCGAACCTCAATCCGGTGCGATTCATCAAGCTTCGTGATCTGCTGGATACCGCTGGTGATCTCTTCGAGGTACGACACGATTTTACGCGTATAGATGAAGAAGAAAATCAGGAAGCTGGCAATCCCGACAGCAGTCATCAGCGGCGCTGAACCGATATGGTTGATTATCCATTTTAAAGTAAGCGAGTACAGCGCGGAGGGCTCCGCCGGCTTCAGATAAACTAAGGAATTGACCAGCCGATAGCCAGCCAAAAGCAGAGCTGCCCCCGAAAAAATACTTAGCACAAAGGCCCAGATAAACTTCCAGCGGATGGTGCTTATATATTTGGTGTTCACTACAGTTCCCCTCAGCTTTCAGGATGGATGATCCAGTTTGTAGCCAATGCCCCATACGGTCTGCACATAACGGGGTTGCTTTGCGTCCAGCTCGATTTTATCGCGGATATTGCGGACATGCACCATCACGGTATTGCCACCATCCAGAAAAGGCTCATTCCACACTTTCAGATAAATCTGCTCCATACTGAGCACCTGTCCCTGATGCCGCGCAAGAAGTTCCAGGATAGAAAACTCGCGGGGTGTCAGCTTCACCTTGCGATTGTCTACACTTACCTCATGTCGAAGTGTATCTATCAGCAAATCTTCAAAGATCAATTCGTGCTCATTCGTTCTGGCAGAAGTGTCCCGATTCAATTTATGGTAACGGCGCAGCTGCGATTTGGCCCGCGCCACCAGTTCCAGCGGATTAAACGGCTTGCCCACATAATCGTCTGCACCGATGCTGAGTCCAAGGATTTTGTCCATATCGGCATTCTTGGCGGAGAGCATAATGATCGGCATGTTGCGTTCTTCACGAATCTTCATGCAGGCGGCAATCCCATCCATATGTGGCATCATCACATCGAGTATAATGAGATCCACCTCTTCCTTGCCAAGGCATTCAAGCGCCTCCCTTCCGTCAAATGCCTTAAGCAGCCGGTACCCCTCATTGCGAAAATAGATATCCAGCAGTTCCACAATCTCCACTTCATCATCCACCAGCAGTATCGTTTCTTGGTTCACGGGCATTTAATCCTTTCCTTAGCTCTTTCCATTAGTCTATAAGAAAAAGTTCAGAGAAGGCAACCATACGGTCGGGCTTGATCGGGATAATATTATTCAGCGGTGTTTTTTTGCGGTACAATTAGTTAAAACTTAAATTAATATGATGTTGGACACTTATTCATCAACGGGAGGGACTGCAGGTGAAAAAAATATTGACCGGCATCCGCAAAGGATACGGCAAGAAGCTCGTCTCGATTCACTTGTGGAATGCCTGGCTGGTCTTAATCCTTGCCGTTAGTGGTCTGATGCTGGTGGGCGGCTTCTGGAGAGAACTGCTGGGTGAGGGGAGAGTGTGGCTAAAATGGGGCCATATCGGGTTCGGTCTGGCGCTGTTGATCCCTGTGGTCTATTATCTGCTCCTGGCGGCCAAGCACTGGAAGCGGCTGAAGGGTAAAACTGCGCAAAAAGCCAATGTCCTCTTTGTGCTTACGCTTTTGATCGGCTGGCTGATCTCAGGGGTTGTACTCTGGCAGTTCAGGCTCGCCGGGCCTAGAGCAGCGAATACTGCGTTATTCATTCATGATCTGCTAACCTGGGCCGGCCTGCCAATAATCATCTATCACTCCATTACCCGGGTGAAGTGGCTGAAGGAGCCCAAGAAGCGCACGATTATGGCAGAAGCTGTACCTCTAGAAGAGACCTCATCTCCCGCAGGACGGGCGCGGCCTGTGGCTCCATCTGAAGCCCAGCCTATGTATTCACGCCGTGGTTTCATCAAAGTTGCGGTAGGCGCAGGGCTTGCTGTCACGCTCGGTCCCACTTTTGTCCGCTGGATCGGTAAATCCCTGCAGTTCCCGGGTACAGCCGACTATGCGGCAACCAATGCCAATGCATTGATTCCTGACCCTGTTCCGCTGGCGGAATCGGCACCTCCTATCGGCGGGGGAGCCGAGGGCAGCTTTCGCGTATATACAGTCACGGCCATTCCTGCGTTCGACAACTCCAACTGGTCTTTTACCATTGATGGCCTGGTGGATAAGAAGCTGAGCTGGAACTGGGAAGAGTTCGTCAAGCTGCAGCGCGAGGTGCAGGTCAGTGATTTTCACTGCGTGACAGGCTGGTCTGTGTACAAAAATACATGGGAGGGCCTCCCCCTCTCCAAGCTGCTCGATATGGCCGGTGTGCAGCCCGGGGCCGTCATGGTCAAGTTCTACTCGGGAGACGGTGTCTATACGGACTCACTCACCCTGGATCAGGCGAGGATGGACGATATCATGGTGGCCGTGATGCACGATGGCAAACCTATCCCCAATCAGCTCGGCGGGCCGGTTCGTCTCGTTACTCCGCAAATGTATGCCTATAAATCAGTCAAATGGCTGAACCGGATTGAGTTAATCAATGAAGATTATGTCGGGTACTGGGAACAGCGGGGGTACGATAAAGATGCCTGGCTGCCGGGTGCGAAACGGGTATAATGTAGCTTTTGTCCCCTATTTTAGAACAAAAAACCTCCTTTCCCAATTAGGGATTTGGAGGTTTTTTTGTTCTTGCTTAATGGATTACAGGCTTGTGAATGAAGCGTCGTACAGGCGGAACATGGTTTTGTAGCCGGACTCGTCGATCTTGATTCCAACATCCAGGCGCCCCGATATTTCCAGCGGACCTGAGGTGTAGCGCAGCTTACTGCCTTCAGGAACAAACACGATCATAATCTTGTTCCAGTAGGTCTCATCCCCGTTATCGAACGGACACTCTGCACCTGGTTCGGGAATAAGCAGAAACCAGTTTTTCTCAAAAGAAAGGACCTCACCCATAAATCCCTTAATGGTTACCTGCTGTCCGCTGAGATCCCAGAAGTGCTCTGAGGGCCGGGTCTGATCGTCTCCGTCAAAAAAACCGTTCCAGTCTATGGCCGTATTCCCTATGGAGGCAGCAACCGCTGGAGCCGCTGCCTCTGGTGCCACTGACGGGGACGGTGACGGTGACACGCTTAATGCCGGAGCAGATCCAGCCTTGACGGGTTCCGCTACAGCGCCGCTCCCCCCGGTATCCTTAACCGCTACCGCTGGGCGGGGGCTTTGTACAGAAGAAGAGGCGGCCGGACTCGGGGCAGTAGTTACGGTCTTCCTGGAAGCCTTCCGGGTAGAAGTCCCAACTGGTGCAGCAGTTGGCGCGGGAGACGGCTTGAACGTAATCTTCACCTCGGGTCCAGAATCCGTACCATTGGTTGGAACAGCAGACGCAGCAGCCCCGCCTTTGGCAACTTGAGCAGTGGCCTGCGGGGTAGGGGATGCGGACGTCTCTGCTTCCGCCGTGACTTCCTCAGAGCTCTGCGGAGCTTCCGCCACCGCCGCAAAGGACTCCCCGCTGCCTTCGGTAGCAGTATTCTGGCCACATGCCTGAAGCAGCAGCATACCTATCACAGCTCCTGACAGCAGAATCAATCTTCCTTGTAGTCGTATCAATTGAACGTACCTCCTATGATTTGAACAAGGCGAGCGGATGCATCCGGTACATCCGGAAGGCCGGTCCAAGCGAGGACAGCAGACCTATAGCCAGCGCCCCAAGCACAATAAGCCAATGCTCCGGTGTCCAGTGGTAGGGCTCGATTTGAATGCCCGCCTGCGAGAACAGCATGTCCTTGAGCAGATAAGCTCCGAGATGACCGATCACAAGCCCTGCGCTGAGCCCAGTTGTTGTTACCAGCAGGCCTTCTGCCGTTAAGGTCAGCCATACGTAGGCCCGTGATTTTCCGAGAAGACGCAGTATTCCCACATCCTTGGTCCGCTCCGAGGCTGCTGCAACGAGCGATAATAGAATCGCAATACCGGCGAGCAGCACACAAATGGCCGTCAGCATCCCCAGCAGCCGGGAGCCCTGATCCACTGCATTCAACACATCGGACACAGCCTTGCTGGTATACGCCGCCTGAACACCATTACTGCCATCGAACGCCTGCTTCAAATCATGGGCCCCCAGCAGACTGGCCGGCTTAACCAGCACCGCTGTAATCTCACGCTCCTCAGGCGCCAGCCCGTGTACAGCCCAGGCATAGTCTACCGTTGTAAAGACCGCACGGTCATCGGGAGTATGGAGTTCAGGAAGAATGCCTGCTATGGTGTATTGGAAGCTCTCGTGCGCATGCTCCTCGCCATGTTCTTCTTCATGCTCTTCGTCCTCCACATGTCCGGCTGCTTCCTCAGTCCCATGATTCTCCTCATGTTCAGCTTCTGCGGATTCGTGGTCTTCTCCCTGCACAAGTCCATGCGCCCCTGCAAAGGTATCGCCTACCTTCAGTCCCAGGGACCGGGCGACATATGAGCCTACAATCGTATCACCGGTATCGGCATACATCTTGCCTTCCTGCAGCTTGCTGCCGCCGTAGCGGGTGAAGAAATAACCGGAATCTATCCCGACAATGGGATAGCCCTTGTAGTTATCACCTGTGGTCATCGCAAAGGCGGCTTCCACAGACGGGTCCTGCCGTGCCTGATCCAGAACAGCGAGCGGGATATTCCCGGTTGGTGCGCCAATATGATAAAAGGTATTGAGCACCAGTTGTGTCTCACTGCCCGCAGCTCCTATGACAAGATCAAAGGGTCCATAACCCTTCTTGGCCCCCTGCTCAACACTCTGCCGGGACAGGACAAGCAGTACGATAAAAGCCACCGTAATCGCCACCGCACACACGGTGAGCAAGGACAGGAACCGCCGGTGCAGCACATTGCGTAGCGTGAGCCGGAACAGGCTCATAGTGAAATCCCCTCCTTGTCCACCGAACCTGACGAAGACCGTTGCCGGGGGAACGTCTCCCGGCGCACTTCATTGATATCCCGGATGTTCAAGCGGCGCGGAAACCGTTCAGCCATATTGAGGTCATGGGTTACCACGATTAAGGTGTGTCCATGAGCCGCGCTAAGCTCCATGAGCAGAGAGGAAATCTCATCTGCCGTCTCCCAGTCCAAGCTGCCTGTAGGTTCATCCGCCAGCAGAAGCGGCGGGTTATTCACCATGGCCCTCACAATGGCAACGCGCTGCTGCTGCCCGCGTGAGAGCTGGGAGGGCAGATGTCTTCCGCGGCCCCCCAGGCCCACCTGCTCCAGCCAGCCGTCCACTATGCGCCGTCTCTCCTTTTGCGGAAGCTGGACCGTCATAGCAATCTCGACATTCTGCCGCGCGGTCAGCGAAGGAATCAAATGGAAGTCTTGAAGCACATAGCCGATAGCAGATGCACGTAAGGCATCGCGCTTCGCCTCGCTCAACTCATGAAGCGGCTGCCCATCTACGGCAATTCTGCCGCTGTCTGCACTCATGATGCCGCTGATCAGATGCAAAAGCGTGCTTTTACCGGACCCGCTGGGTCCGGTAATGGCTACGCGCTCTCCCTTTTCAACCTTCCAAAGGGGGATATCAAGAATCGGTACAGCCCTGCCATCCACTGTGAATTGTTTGGTCAAATTCTGAATCTGGAGCAATAAGAGCCACTCCTATCTGAGTACAATGCGTTCGGACAACGCATCCCAGGTTAAGGTCGTGCCCTTCAACTGGTTGAACGCACTAAGCGGAAGGTAGAGTACATTGTTATCCACATCCACTGTGTATGCGGCCGCTTTGCTGTTCAGCTTCGCTGTTTTACCGGTCAGATCGACCTCGATCGTATTCTTTCCAATAGCGAGCTTGGCAGCAGAAGCAGTCCCTGTATAGGTTCCTCCAAGCGCCTTCACCAGTGGCTGTGCCGGGTAGAGCACCTCATTGTCGCGGCTGATTTTGAACTTCGGATAGACATACTTCGACTGTAGCTCTGCGGAACGCTTGTTCAAATCCAGCCCCAGTATTCCTGCGCCCGCCGTTGCGATCTGCGTATTGTCGATCTGTCCCTTCACCTTGTCAGCAATCGGGCCATACGCCCACACCCCAACATCCACCGCAGAGTGGCCATGACCCGACCAGCCCACCAGCAGGCGCTTGGAAATCACTGCATTATATGCACCTTCCCGTTTGTAAGAAGAACCGTCACCGTTCATAATCTGGGTAACTTCCTCATCCGTCAGATCTGTAATCCAGGTGTTTGCGGTTACGATTTTGCGGATCTCTTCCGGTGTCTGCGCTGCTTCAAGATCCGCTGCCAGCGTCTCAGAGGAATGCTTCTGCTTGTTCCACAGATCGATGTTGATCTCATAGATATTGTCACGTGAGAGTGAGAGGCCGCCTGTCTCATGGTCAGCCGTAACCACCACGGAGGTGTTGCCGTTTTTCTTCGCAAAATCAACGGCTGCCTTGAAGGCTGCGTCGAAGTCGAGTGCTTCCTGCACGAGGGTCGGCAGATCGTTGGCATGACCGGCATGGTCGATACGCCCGCCTTCAATCATCATGACGAAGCCGTCTTTATCCGTGGACAGAATATTCAGTGCCTTGGAGGTCATCGCTGCCAGGCTCGGAATTTCCGGAGTGCGGTCTGGAGTATAAGCCACATGGGAGTTGCCGAACAAGCCTAACACCTTGGTATTCTTGGAAGTGAGTGCATTTAAGGCTGTGGTATTCTCAACGACCGTGTAGCCTTTGGCTTTGAAGTCAGGCAGCAGGTTCTTATCCGTACGCTTGCCCTTCTCATCCTTGGTCAGGAAGAACTGCTTCCCGCCGCCCATCAGCACATCCACTCCGCTCTCCAGATACTGTGAGGCAATCGCCGATTCATTGTCACGGTTACGGACATGGGATGCGTATACGGCTGGTGTGGCATGGGTGATACGGGCAGTGGTCACAAGGCCGGTGGCCTTGCCCGCACTCTCCGCAGCTTCGATAATAGAAGCAAAGGGCCTCGAGACATCCTCATTCGAGACGCTGATGCCCGCGTTATAGGTTTTATGGCCTGTAGCAAATGCAGTACCGGCTGAGGCGGAGTCTGTGACGATCCCGGATACGATTTTACCGCTGTCCTCTCCCCGGTCTGCATATGTAGTAGCTTGTCCCACGTAGTATGGATCGAGGTTCAGGTGCTTGACACCCTTGGTATATTGCTGAAAATATCTTGCCGCAGACACTTGGGCCGGGCCCATGCCGTCGCCGATCAGAACGATAAGATTCCTAGACTGGGCCTTGGCAGCACCCCCGGAATTAGCCGGGCTCTTGGCCGCACCTGCAAGTGTTGCTCCTGATACTACGGCTGCCGCCAATCCTCCAACAATCATGCCCCTCATTAACTTGTTCATCATATACCCCTTCCTCATTATGACGGTTCTAAGCCTAAGCTTACCTTGGAAAGGTTAACTAACTGTCAAAATAAGTATGGTGTTGTATTAAATTATCAAATGTTCATGTGAGACATATAAAGGCTATTCATATAAAAAGCCCTGTATCCCTCCGCCGTCAGGCAAAGGAAGTACAGGACTCCTGTTCTGTTACATTCAATATCCGTTAATAATCCTTATTCTACATCTCCAGCAAGCGGATCAGCTCGTCTTCATCCTCAATGACTTGAATGCCGAGCTGCTGGGCTTTGGTCAGCTTGCTGCCTGCCTTCTCCCCGGCGATGACCAGATCAGTCTTCTTGGAGACGCTGCCGGATACCTTGGCTCCCAGAGCTTCCAGGCGTTCGGCGGCTTCCTCGCGGGTCATTTTTTGCAGGGAACCGGTCAGGACAACTGTTTTGCCGCTGAAATAGGTATTGGTATTGACTACACGCGGAGCTTCAGCCCCCTTGGCCTCTACCCCCAGCGCACGCATACGGTCGATGCTAACCACTACGAACGGGTCGGCAAAATAATTCACGATGCTCTCCGCCACAATTCCCCCGATATCCGGCAGCCCGGCCAGCTCCTCCGCTGTAGCAGACATGACGGCTTCCAGGCTGCGGTAATGGTCGGCCAGCATTCTTGTTGTGGCTTTGCCGGTATTAGGAATGCCGAGTGCATAGAGGAAGGATGCCAAATCTCTGCCTTTGCTGTCTTCGAGTGCCTTCAGCAGATTCGCCGCCTTCTTCTCTCCGAACCGCTCCAGCTTCACCAGTTGGTCGAAGGTTAGCTCATACAGATCCGCAGGCTCCCGTACACTAAGCTCCTCATGCAGCTGAGCCGCCGTCTTCTCACTGAACGTCTCGATATCCATGGCATCTCTGGACGCAAAATGGGTAATCCGGCTGACAATCTGCGGCTTGCAGTCAAGCTTGTTGTTGCAGAACAGATGAGCGCCGCGCATCTCCAGCGGGAACCCGCAGGCCGGACACTCCTCAGGAAATAGTATCTCCCCGCCGTCACTCTCTTCTGTCACCTTGCCCAGAATCTCGGGGATGACATCATTGGAGCGGCGGATGAACACCCGTGTGCCCAGGGCAAACTTCAGATTCTTGCGCTCAATATCGCCCACGTTGTTAAGGGTGCAGTTCTGCACCGTAACCCCGGCTAGTTCTACAGCCTCCACCCGCGCGAGCGGCGTGACCTTGCCGGATAAGCATATTTTTCATTTTATACTTTTGTTTAAATGGAAATTCACCTCATTTTCATTGCATGGTCAACGATAGTCCCAGTCCTTGAGCCACTCCTTCAATACATTACTACAATTAGAGCATAGCTTTGACATAGAAGCCATTAAATTAGCAGGCGAGGACTCATCGGTATTATTCTCGGCTTTCCCATTTATAAAATCCTTACGGACAGCTTTAATAGCTTAGCAGTCCTCCACACAGTAAGGTTATTCATATCTGCTGACCATAGAATCGCGAATCACAGGTTTAACCATCATTTAATCAAGTTCGATCCTGTTGTTTGAATTAGAGATTTATAATAGCATCATACAATCTCCCATGGTTTAGCTTTTTGAGGATTGATGGTTATATGAATAAACGTAGAATTAATTTCGTTATCTTGTAATAGGTAAATATCGGATCTCCATTACAGACGCTCTGTAGATGTAGAATAAAACATTGTCTCCATTTGTCAATGTGTACGAACTAACATAGCAATTTTCACCTTCATAAATACCTTTTACCTGCTCGAATCTTTTTTGATTTCTATGTAGCGCTGATTTCACATCTTGCAATAGTGTTGCACCACTACTGATCTTCTTCAATTCAGTCCCACCATCCAAGTAAGATATCATTTCTTGTGTAACTACAAACGGCCATTTATTATCCATACATTGTTTAATTTCTGGCCATGGGAAACCTTCGGTTCCTTGTCGATAAAAATTAATCGTATCGGGTGAGGATATTGAAATATTTAACACCCTATAATTCTCAATAAGTTTCTCATGAAATCCTTCTTTTTGTTCTAACGTTTCTCCCTCGGCCTCCGTTATCACCTTTTTAATTTGTTCCAAAACACTGAGGGAAACAGAGCATACAAACTCACCACGTATGTCCCGACCGCCTTCCCACCTTTGTCTGAAGAGTCTATCTCCGTTTACAGTAAAAGCATATGTATTAGAAGTATATAAGTCTGGAACATCCAACAATTCAGTCACTTTTTTAATAATTTGCTTATCCATTTTTAAACACCTCGTTTATAGTCTGTCATAATCAAATCCATTAACTACCTAGACTATGACTATTGTCTTGGATATTCACAAGCAGGAATATATTGTTGAGAGATCAAGTCAAGTGGGCTTAATGCATCTTTCTAATCAATAAAACTACAGTTTTATTTTGCTTTTGGTCGTTAGAGGAACAGTATATTTATCTCCTTAACAACTAAGTATAAAGGAAAGGCGACTTCAAATCAGATGCTATTCATCTTCACGTTGCTCAGTTCAATAAATTGAAGCTTATTTTCCCAATGAGATCTTCAAAAGAGATGTTCTTTGCAATGCAATATTTATGAAGATATTTAAGCATCTCTTCTCCGTTCACATAATATTGAAGGACAAATCGATTTTCTCCTTCTCGGGCATCCTTATCGATAAGATCCGCATGCTCAAGACGCGAAATCTCGGTAAAAAATTCTTCTGAAGATAATTCTAATCTCCCCGACACAGTAGCAGCATTGAATTCCACCCCGTTATACGAGGTTTTCTTTTCGACAGCCTGTGTCGCATGCCATAAAAATAAACGTGTTTGTTTTGGCAAATTCGCTAGTGTGTCAGCAAGTTGTTTAAGTGCTCTTAATTCATTAATTTTGTCATTAATCTCCTCAAACTTACAATATGCTAAGTAAGATTCTGCATTGAACGGAGATACCAGACCCGGGACAAAATTGTATAGCGGTTTTTTAATTAAATCAATGTACACATTAATGGCTCCATTGATATAATTTCGAGCTGCAGAAAGTTCATCATCATCAAGTGCATCAATAGCCAAAATTAAATCATTAATATCCTGTACGATGATTTGGTAATTTTTTTCCTCCACATCCGCAAAATAACCGTCGTGCTCCCCTCTTTTAAACGGGTAAGGATTTTTAGCTGGTGGATTAAAGCGCTTTTCTCCGATAATAAAGTGCAGCAAGGTGTCGTAATCATCGTGCATCTTGTTATCTTCAAATGCACGTACAGTGCGATCTAATTTTGCTTTAGAACCATTTGATGTAATCTGAACAGCGTATCGATTTTTCTTATCCTTAAGGTCAATAGCTGGATAATTCTTTTTTTCTATGGTCTTTAGTTTAAACCCATACATACGATTAAAAAGTTCCGCAAAAAAAGGCTCACATAATTTATTAATCGAATGCAATCCAAGTTTATTCGAACTGAACCTGACATAATACTGAAGTAAGGACAATCCCTTCATGATATCCTCTAGGTCTTTCATCCGCTGAAATGCCAAAGTGAATTCCTACTTTCTTCTCCAACTTTGCCTACCCTCCCAGTATAATATATTGAAATGAGGCCATGCCAGTTCAATGAAGTAATTGCCTTATACCTTTGCACCTGAAGAATCAGCAGATTGCTTCTCTTGGCGTAATTCGGCATGTTATACGAATGTTTTTCTAAACCGAATTTTGTTCAGTCTTTATAGCCGGAATTTCTGGGAACTGTGAACAAGAATGGTTCAAAGACTGAAATATTAGACCGACACTTTTAAAAAACAGCGGCGATAAAGAACTTAAAAGCTAATTCTTTAGTCGCCGCTGTGTATTCCACTATAGGTTTCTCCCGCATTTCAGTTTTACTCTGATCTTAAATGCACTATTTAATGAGATAATTATGCCAATCAAAATCTAAACCCATTAACCGTTCGACCTTTTGGTACGAAGTAGCATGTAGTGTAGCCTGTAATGATTTCAACTCCCTTTTAATATCATTTTTAAATTTGGTTAATTCGGTTTGATTTAAGAATAACGATATACAAAACATTAAGGAATAGATACTATGTCTATACCGTTCAATTTTCGT
This sequence comes from Paenibacillus rhizoplanae, assembly GCF_042684125.1. Taxonomy (NCBI): domain Bacteria; kingdom Bacillati; phylum Bacillota; class Bacilli; order Caryophanales; family Paenibacillaceae; genus Paenibacillus; species Paenibacillus rhizoplanae. The sequence goes on from NZ_JBHUKY010000031.1 coordinate 16,578, forward strand.
AAATTTTCTAGTGTCTAAATGTCGCGTTCCGCCTTTTAACCTATTAATTTCTGCAGCTTGAGGGAATTTATTTAAAAATCCCATGAACTCATCATCAATAGGAATGTGAACATTATTACAATAAAACCGTTCATTATGAGCACACGAATTACGAAACAAACCCAGTATATGTATTACCCTTGAAGCATTTAACACCTTTAAGTCGTTCGATAAGACACCACCATTTAATTTCAACTTATCTAAAACCAATAATTGAACATCTGAAGTTAAGATTTCAAATAGTTTACTTACATTTCCGAAAGTCATGATATTAGTAAGTATCCACATCGGTAGATACGTATGTTTGTCTAAGTACGAACTAATCGATTTATTTTTTTTTCGTTGTTGACCAATTTGTTTATACAGTATAGCAATAAAGGAATGATATATTTCATCTTTATTTATTAAGTATTGTCTCGGGTAACCTCGCTTTGTATTATCACTTCCTGGATCAGTCCCGATTACTGTATATTTATGTCCACTTTTTTCAGTTACCACATATGTCTTTACATTCGTTAAATCATAGTAGTTGCGTCTTAGGTATTCACTTTCTCTATGTAAGATATTTACTGCTTTTTGTTTCTTCCCCATATCAGTATGATGCTCATAAAAGGATTGTACAATTACATCTTTCAAATGCTCTTCTATTACTAATATCCTCTCCAAAAATATCCTTCTTAATTTTTCATCGAATATATATAAAGCTTCTAAATGAGACGGAGTTGTTCCGAGTAAATAATAATCTTCGTTAGGATCTGCATGCGCTGGATAGTTATTTCTATCCGTCAGAAACGGGTCTTTGTAAGCATTCACTAAATTATAATAATTATAACGCTTAATGACTCCTCGTTCTTTTTCTTTATCTTTGGGTATACTCATCCCACGTTCTCTTAATTTATCTAATCTGCCACGAAGTGTAGTATAGTGCTTCTCCATTTATATCCTCCTTACAACGAGAAAACCCCATACATACTCAAAGGTATATACAGGGTTTTCTAACTGATCTGTATTATTATTATACAAAACAAAATAAAATATGTCATCTATTTTTTTACTTTTTTTAAAAATTCTCAATTAGTAATCTGGAATATTTTCCACCTAAATTGTCATATAGAATAAATCGATTTTTTACCAGTGCAATATGGACATGCCGAGCCCTTTACCCTTCGCTCTGTTGGAGCAATCCAATGATGTCCCTTTTTGCATTTCCACCAGAGCATTTTGTTGGAGCCTTCAGAAATAGAGTTTATATTTATCCCGACGTTTTTTTCATGATCATATTCAGATAGAAGTTCCGGATACTTATTAAATGCAGAATCTTCTTCTGATAGTCTTGTCTTAGAACAATAAGGACATGCTTTTCGTTTCGTCATTGCACCTAACGTTTCTTCCCACTCATGCTTTCCACATGTCCAATTGACCACTTTGTTGCTGTGTGGGAAAAGGCTATCCGGCCTTAAATCACCATTTCTCTCATAATCCCAATAACTTGCTGCTTTCGGTTCTAATGCTTTGAAACTATTCTGATTAGGAATTACAGCAACGTTACTACAAAATGGACATTTTTTTTTATAAATTACTCTCTCACATATTGGGTCAGTCCATTCGTGTCCTTCTTTACATTGCCACCAGACCCTTTTGTTACTTTTTTCTTTAAAATCACAAGGTTTTAATTGCCCATTCTTTATGGGATGCCATTCAGAAGCTAGTTCCTTTTGTAAAGTTTCAAAATCATTTTCGCCTCTAATCGCTGAGCGTCCAGAACAATATGGGCAACCACACCCGTACGTTCTCGTGTAAATAATAGCCTCCCACTCATGGCCCTTTTTACACATCCACCATACTTTTTTACCAGACCCAGCCATCAACTGCTGTGGTGTCAATTCCCCATTTTTTGTAGGGTGCCATTCTTTTGCCACCAGAGGGTATTTAGTTCTAAGATCGTTTCCGCCAACTATAGGCACCTGACCGTTACAGTAGATGCAACCATGATTACGAACAGTTCTATTTCTAACCAAAGACTGCCATTCATGGCCTTTTTCGCATTTCCACCAAATTGGCTCTAGATAACCGGAGTATATCTCTTCAACAGGGATGGAATTTTTTTCTTTATCATATTCTTTAACTAATTTCGGGTATTCATGTACTATATACTTTTTTTTCATATTTAACTCCTATAAATTTTTAATCCTGTTTATCAATTTATAACTTATTTTTTCATCCTCAACATTAGGAAGAGTACCCTTAACTACCTCCATAATGTCAGTATCCGCATCTGAAATCACCCTAGCCTTACTCAATTCAACGCCATCATCTTCAAAAACGCCACTTTCCTTCAATATCTTTTCTGCTTCCTTATCCCATAACAGATGTGTCAGATCGTTTTGCTGCTTTACTTTTATACTTAATTCCTGGATCACTTGTCTTTGCTCATCTATTGTTTCTTTAAAAGAATATATAAGTTTTTGATATTCAGTATGTTTCTCTGTATTGATTGCGTTGATTCTTCTTAGTTCTGTATCTTTTTCCTGGACCCGAGTCTTAAATTTTATATTCTCTTTAATAAGCTCTGTATTTGCGTCTGACATATCTTCCAGCAAAATATTAAGGTTATTTAATGCAACCTTCAAATCATTCTTCTTCATTGAAAGATACCCTTGTATATCAATTTGCGTGAATACAGATTTTCTTATTGGAATTTTTTTAGTTGAAAGTCCTGTTATTCTCGCATTGAGTTCCTCTAAATAACTTTTCGCTTCCGGGTCCCTGTTAATTACATAGTACTTGAAACTAGCTATATTCAACTCATCATTCGCATATTTAGCTATTTTAGAAGCATTTAATAAAATGGTCCCACCCGTATAAGCTAAGTAAGTATCAATGATGTTCTTTATTTCATCTGTTGCATATGCTTTAGGTCTTCCCATTTTATTGGCCATGCACTTTCCCTTGCCCCATTTCTTCAACGTATGCATTCAGTAAATTTTCAACCGTTGCTTGTAATTGGCTTCTTAACACTATATATTCATCCGTTTTCCTATATTGCTTTTCAGAAGCTATCCACCTGTTAAGCCTCATTAACTTTTCTTCCACTTTTTGTTCCTGTTTATTAATAAATTCTTTTGAATTCTTTCTGCCCTGATAATGCTTACATAACTCACAATCGCCAGCAACAGCATAGCAGTCGTTCATATTTCCTAGAGCAAATAATGGTGAATAGCAATTCCCTTGATCCACCTCAACAAAGTTTACCAATTCCCCCCCGCGTATTATTGATTCCTTGTCGCTATCACTCCGGGATTCCGCAATAATTTTATTTCTTTTTGACAACTCAAATAAACTGTATGCTTTACATTTTATGAGGTTTTTCATGTTACCAGAATAATGAAAGATCATATCTACGTTTTCATGACCTGTAATTTCTTTAGCCATAAGGATACTAGCTCCGTTAAGAAGCATGTTTTGCATGGCTATATGTCTCGAATCACCTAATGATACCTTTACTATTTCATTCCTTTTTAATTTATATGCCTCGCCAGCAAAGCTTGTTTCATTTAGTTTTTCTTTTGAAATTACTTTGTATTTATGTTCTTTCTCGATAACATCACAATAGAAAATTTCTAATAGTCTAGTTAATTGATTTACATGAAGAAAGCCATGGTTCTTAAATAAGTAGTTTACTTTTAAATATATTTTACTAACGAACAATGAATCTATGTTTGATTCTTCATAATCCCTCACCAGGTTTTTGTAGTCGAAAATCATCTCTGCTATTTCATTGGACACAGCATACTCATAAATCTTATAATCTTCATCTATTTTGTAGGCAACATTTTTATTTCCACTTCTGTTGCCTTTTAGTCTTGATCTTCTAATTTTAAGATAATTCACTCCATCTTTGACAACTAAGCACTCTTTTGGTATTAGGGTGAACTCCGTAACCCGCACTGGAAGAATCATGCTGATATTCCACCATAGATAAATCGGATAGAAATATATTTTTTCAAAAATCGTCGCATTACCCTTCCAGAACTCTTCCAATATTTTTCCAAACAAAAAATAACTTTGATATTCGGCTAAATCTCTTCTCTTTATATAATCATATTTATACCTTTCCTCCTCAAGGATAATATCCTCTGTAGTAAAAGGCATTAATTCAATAAAGTCTTGAATTCCTGTTTTAAATAGTATATTACGTTTTGTAGGAATTTTTGATAAGCATTCCGAATTGCATATCAGTTCTTTAATGTTATACAACATTTCCTGCAAAGTACTTATAACGTATTGCCCCATACAAAGACTAATGTAGCATTTTAATATTTCTTTGAATTCCTCAGAAGAATAATGATTTAGGTACTTTTTTACGTATACATGATCAAAAGTAAAATCTAAGGTAATCGAACTTTTTTCATCTGATAAAAACCATGCGTCATCCTTAAATTCACTTTGAATAACTCCATCGTTTTGATAGTGTTTGAATTTTTCCAAAGCGATTTTTCTTTCTTCAACACCCATTGTTGTAATCACTTTATGTCGGTTAATATTTTTATTTCGAGCGACTAACGCTAACACGCTTCTAACCCTCTCCCACAAAAAGTTTCTGGTATTCTGTTATATCTTGTTTATAGATATACTTCATTGACTTTAAAACTTCATAGGCTGCAGGATATAATTTATTCTCCAAAATCGATTTCCATTTTAACTTTTCACCTTTCGTCTTCGCATCCTGAAATTTCATTCTATTACTCACAATCTCATTATGAAGATCGTCCAAAAACGTTTTTAAATACATTTCCGACCCACAACCTATGCAATGTTCTCGATTAGGCATATTACATACTTCTCCAAAAGCTTTTCTAATGCAATAGACGTCTTCATTTTTCCCCACGCATTTACCGTCCGCAATTTCCTTTAGTGCATTTTCAATAAACTCAGTTGTTTTTTCATCATTTAAGTACATAATAATATCCGATATGGTCTGCTTTGCCTTCAACTCGACTTTTTCGTCTATTTGTAGAAGCAACTCAATATCATGAGGAATCATCCCAAGCTCTTGTATAATTTCCGTTTGTTCATCTATTTGTTTTTTTTCAAATTCATTATTATACAATGCCCTGCAAAGTAAATAAGGGACAAAGCTACACACGCCCCGCTCAAAAAGGATTTTTGTAATGTCGTCTACAGAATCCCCATCCATCTTCGCCTTAAGGTATTTCGAGGTTACCTCAGGCAGTGTGCCTAAACCTCCTTTATGACTTCTGGCATAAGCCGCCAATAAATACCCATTGTTATTATTTTTATCACCGCTTTCCATGATTCTTTCCATATATGCCTTATTCGCTCTTCGATTAGATATTAATCTCCCAGCAAATAAACTATCATATTCGTTCCCAAACAATTCAATAGCGTATTTTATATTATTAGGGTGGCGGCAAATTGCGCTTCCCTTATTCTCCAATACGGAATGCGCTTCACATAATGCTAGAAGCATTCCAATTGTTGGTTTTAACCCCTCAGGAACGTACATCTTTAAATGCAGTGTATTATTGTGCCTTTTTGTTTTATTAGGCTTCTTATTTTCAAACCCAACTCTTACCACTAATTCATCAACATAAGGAATCCACGTTGTATCATTATAGTCATGCTCTTTGACCTTTCTAATGATTTCTTCCGGCTCGATGTTTAATGTAATATGTGGAATGTTTTGGACAATATCCGATTTACGCCAAGCGCAACCATAATGCATTGCATGATATAACCACGTTGTTGCTATAGGTTTACTATTTGAAGCTTTTAACAACATGTCGTTTTCAATCCAATGTTCCTCGTTAAAAACCATATATGCTAATTTTAAATAAACAGAATCCTCGTAAGCATGATTCTCTCTCTTAGTTACACCTACATGCTTATCGAACTGGTTATGAATAGAGAATGAGCATTCCTCATTTTCCTTAATAATCGATATAAGTTTCGTAAATTGAATATTCCCGTTTTTGGTAATATTATCTGTTGCCAACTCCATGTAGGTGGTAATCTCATCATCGTTAAACTGGCTTATTTCTTTATTGCAGGTTAATCTCAAAAAATTTGCTAATTCGTTAATGCTGCTTTGCATATTTGCCGGACTATCCTTAGCGAGTTTAATCAATGCAGTCTTTGTTTTACGGTTGATACTAAAAAAATCATCCTCTAACAGAATCCTTAGTTTCTCTTCTTTAGTCTTATTGTATAATTTTAATTTTAAGACGATGTTACTTTTGAATTGTTCTTTGTCATCTCTATTAATAAAGAATACGATTGGGTTATACGATTTCGAAATCAATCTGTACTTTACTTTAATCCCGAAATAATTCAAACCTGCAAAAAATGAATGGAGTTCCTGGTACTTTGACTGTCCCACTCTACTAAGATAGTCAAATGTTATGTCATCATTTTCGCTCATACACTCTGTAATAATATCTTTCAGGCCGACCATTGATTTTCCCAATCTGTAAGCTTCTTCAAAATCGTCTTTACACATGTAGTCCACTTTCTTATGTTTGATTACACTGATTCCCATCATCATCATGTTCTGTTTTAAGGTCGGTGTGGCAACATCAAAATAATCCGCCGCTCTATTTATTGATATATATTCAGTTCCATCAATTATTTTAAATTCCATAGAGGTCTTCCTTATTAATCGCATTTATAATATCATTTCCAACTTCTTCACTTGCTTTTTCATAAAGACGCATTATCTCACCTTTATTTTGCAGATAAATAAAGGCGGACTCAAGAGATGCATCGCCGCGCCAGAACGCAATACTATTAATATCTTCTCCATTTAATACGAGTTGTACTGTAAACCAATGTCTAAATGCATGTAATCCCCAATTGCTCTCATTGAGCATCATCCCAAACACTCTTAGTTCAGTATCATCTGATCTAAGCAGCTCAGGAAGTACAATTTCTCGCATAATACTTACAATTTTTTTGCAGTATGACTGCTTAGAAATGGCCATTCTTTTTCCGGTAGTTGTATTTATGCTACCATTCACAAACAACGGAGCTTCTGGCTCTAAGTATTTTTCATTTATCATTTTTAAATGTTTTTCATATGCCTCTTGTATTACATCAAGGAAAATCGGATAAACAGATTGTTTACGTTTAATTTTTATTTTCCCCGTTTCCTTCCCGTCGCTTCGTAAAACATATTCCTTGGATATATCCACTTCAAAACTTGTAAATTCCCCATTTTCTTTAACATAACGGACTCCGTTAGGGTAAATGCTGCTCGCCCTACGCACATTCACCACTTCACCTTCTCTAATTCCTGCACAAAGTTGAAGCAAAACCGCTAAAACTAACTCAGGTTCTTTTTGTTTTACCGCTCTTATAAGGATGGGTATTACTTTTTGAGGAATGTCCCTTAGTAGACCTTTACTCGAGTTCCCTAAATATCTTGCTGGTATTTCATATTCCCAAACTGCTCTACTTCTCTTTCTGCCTCCCCATTTATTCGAACTAACGGATTCCATTAATATCTTTTTAACATAAAAATGCTCATTATGATCTTTTCTTATTTCTTTTAAATTCTTCATGAAATGACAAATAGCATACCTCTCTTTCTCCACCGATTGTCTGCCTGGGTAATCCCCCATAGAATTAGGCGTTCTCGAATATTCATTCAAATAGTCCACGACGGACTGAAAAGGTATCTCTGTAATACTCCTTGCATGATATCTGCCATAATGCTTGAAAAGGGCATAGGTAAGAAAATTGCATACTCTTCTTATAGAATCATTATCCACATCATAAGCGTGGTTTGATCCGTTAGCAGCACCAACGTACTTCTGATAATTGGTTAATCTAATCATTTTTTGATTACATTGTATTGAAATTAAGCAACATTCATGTCTCGTCCCATTTTCTTCGATCCAAGTATATTTATATGGAGCAAACATTACATAATTTGATATTTGAATTTGTTTCATTTAATAATCACTCTTTCATCGTATAGAGAGATTCAATCGTATTCTCTTCCTAATATCCTATTCTTTCAACTCAATTTTTGCAGTAGCAAATATCTCTGACCCGATCATACGCTCTTAAAAAATAATAATAAAAAGCCATAAACCGGATTATTATTTAATCGGTTTATGGCTGATACTCTTTACTCTTCGACTCGATCCGTGAAATACAAGGATTTCTTTATTACAGTATAAGGCCGAAGGTCATCCCAATGTGTTGGCCGCTCAGGAACAAAAGCTCATTTTCGTTGCCAGGTTAATTCGTTGTCTCAATTCTGAAAAGCTTATCTGATTGAGAAAGTCGTAACACAATATACTCCATATTATTTAATTCTAAAGGAAGCTTATCCTCCAAAATGGAGAATATCAATTGAATATTTTTATTTTTAGCAAAGCCAGCAACTTTTATTAATTGGTTGCTATGCATCAGTTCTTTTTTGTCATTTAAAATAAAATGAAGCACTGGGATGTTCTCTTCGTCGGCAAACAAGATATATGCCAAATCAAAGCACAAAATTTCACCTTGTTTTTTACCAGAACTGCTATTAGCGTTAAACGAGTCAAACGTATAAATATTTTTTCCCGTTTTCTGTTCTTCTTTAACGCCAAACGTTACCCCATAACTTTCCCCATATAGTTCTGTTGAAACCTCTGAAAAAAACTTATTGAATTTCTTCAACTGACTTTTTATTTTCTCCTGGAATTCATTAGAGAACACATCTACATCTATATTAACGAGATCGGCTTCTAATGAATTGATTTTCTGATTTACTTCATCAATCTGTTTTAATGAGTTTTCGATTTCCCCTTTGCGATGATAACTTTCGTTAAGTTCAGCTATAATGACCTCTAAATCACTAAAGGTATCACTATTAGCAATTTTAATGGCTAGCTGCTCTTCCCTTGCAAGAAGTCTTCGTAATTCCTCACTTAAAGCTAATATTTGCTGGTCAATTTCCGGAATATCTTGAGTAAGGAATCTAATTTTTTCAATAACCATATTATTATGATACGCAACTAGATCTTCAAAGGTCTTTTGTAAGTTAGCGATATACTCACTGGCTTGACTATAGATTCTTCTCAGCTGCTGTAAGTCGATATCCGATTTTGTTGTACGAAGTTCCGCTTCTGCTTCGAGGATGATCTTTTTTCTTAAGCTTAATTCAGTAATTCTTGAACTAACACTCCCGATCTCATATTTAATCGTATTAATTTCATTAAGATCTCGATCATAATTGAAATTAAGATTTAGCGTTTTTTTGCGCATCTCTAATTCTAACAGCTTATCATTTATGATTTCATTTGATAATTCCAGTTCATTCTTACTTTGTTTCTTCTCAATTCTTTTCTTAAATTCTTTCTCCGCTTTAATACTTTTTAATATTTTTGACCGATCTGTAATCGTTATCCCAAATAAAAATAAAAACAACAATTCATATTCAGCAAGTGATGTATACAATGTTAAAACTTTAAGAGTATTATTTATTCGCTCGTCCGTGTATCTAATGCTATGAGCAATAATCTGTCTTAAAGATGGCTTTTTATGTTCTCTATCTCCAATAATTAAAGTATCTAACGCATCATCAAAATCTTTTCCCTTGTTCTTTACGTAATTCTCTCCATTGATGCGCATCACTTTCAATTTTCTATTTAAGAAATTACGTTCAATTAAAATTTCTTTGGAATCCGCATCATCCAAATCTTCTTTTAATACTAAGGATATTAAAACCTTAGTATTCACAAGGAAATCTTTTACTAGTGCAATTTCTTTGTTATTTTCTTTATCCGTATATATAATTTTAGGTTCAGCACCTAGACAAAAGTCAATGAGCTTTAAAACCGTTGTTTTCCCAACACTGTTTCCCGTTTCCCTATCTATATTAGGCGTATTCTTTTTTTCAATATCTACGATATGTATAGTTTCATCAACGATAAGATTGAGACCTCTATGGAATTCAATATCGCGAATAATTCCTTTCTGATTGCTAATCATCAACTTTTTTATGAACATAATTTCACTTCACCATCCTCATTAACAACCGCAATGTCTGATAAATAGAGCCAATCTAACGAAAGAATAAAAAGAGATAAGGACATATTATTAATGCTTTTAACCATTTTGTATAATTCAATAATACCTATACCATTTGTTTTATTCAGTTGTTCTAAGATGATCGAGCCATTATAATAAACACTTTCATTCGGATTTATATCATTGGGCAATAACATGCTCATAACCCTCCGGGTTTTCAAAAATATTACACCTCAAAAATGAGTCCACTACAATAATTGAGACACATTGTTCTAGCTCCTCAGCCGGCAGCACTCTATAATTCTCGCTTTCACGTATATATTCAACCGTTTTACTTATTATCTTTAAAAAAATTTGATTTTCATTTATTCCGTCATTTAATGATTCTTCTGCATAAAATAGAGAAAGTTTATTAAACACCGATAAGCTTTTATTTTTTCCCTGCTTGTCAAATTCACTATATATTCTGGTTATTTTCAAACAATATATACTATACAACTTAATGATGCCTTGTACTTTTTGTAAATGGTTAAACACAATTTTGCGATCAATATTGAATTCGTGTAATTTAAGTTTTTCTTCTGAGAGGTTGTTTAAATCCTCGTCAGCGAGCAAATTTATTAAATCCGCTAAGTTTGAGGAGATTTTGTTTTCGTCAGGTTTATCCCCCAGTTCAGCTTTAATAAATTGATATACCGCATGCTGCTTATCGATCTGTGACATTAGTATTTTCGAGAAAATATCTTCTTTCCCAATGATATCTCTTGAAGCGTCAAAATTTATATCATACTTGTTATTAAACTTTTGGGTTTTTAGTCTTTTAGCATCTGAAAAAAATAGAAACTTTAAATTGTAGCCTTGTTTTTTGTAATCAAGAATCTTATTTTTTGCAAGTGTATCATTGATTTTCTGCTTTGAATCAGTTGAGGAAACTTGAATAATAATTTTATTAACATCGTCAATAAGATCAATTGCCTCACTATTTTGATCTAATGTGTTTTGGTTTTCCAGATTCAGTTCAAATAATAAACAACATAAATCTCTATAAAAAAATTCAGCATGAATATTAAGATTTAAAATATTCAGTTTTCCGCTGCTCTTTATTCGCAGAGATAATAGTTCAATTTTCTCATTAATATAGGTAAAATAGAAATCTCTATTCATGCATTCTCTCTCCTATAGTTATCCTTTTATTTATTAGATTAGGAATAAACCCAATCTAAGTATACGTTGATTTACAAAAACAGGATATACCAAAAGTATCAGATAAATTATACATCTGACTGGAAGGCGCTTGTCTTCAAGCCTGGTATAGATAAAAAGCGTACTGAGGCTTTTCCACAGTACGCTTTTTAAATCTGAAAATAGCTGAAGAGATATTCAATCTACAAACGAAAGAACTTAAATAAATCAAAAACGTTTTTGTGTGAATCTCTATGCAGGCCCCTCTATTCCACATTATAATCACATGTCCACTCTCTTTACACTTCCGAGTAAAACTTAAAGAAAAAACATTGAAGTTACGGTATGTTCTTATACGATCTGACTATTCTAATCATTTCATATATTGATTTTAATTCTTCAGAATTTTGACTATCCATTAACAAATTTATCTTTTCAATGATATCCTTTTTGTCTGTATTATCGGGTTTATTATTATGACCGGCAAAAAACTCAAAAGAATCTACTTTTAATGCTACTGCAATTCTTTCCAGAGTATCAAGCGAAACATTCACTTCTCCACGTTCTATCTTACCTATGTACGACCTATCTATATCCAGAAGCTCGCTTAATTGCTCTTGAGTTAAATTTGCTGACTTTCGCAAATAGCGTATCCTTTGGGAGACATGCTTAACTAAATTCTGCATATGACTACCTCCTCTATTAAAGAGTAGGTGAGCTACATATCGAGTTAAAGTAATTAATACTACCATTTACCATTTGATAATGGGCATTATAATACCCTAAAATGAATATACAACATCACATTAGGAGGAAAAGATTAATGCAACATCTCCCGCATCAATTAGTAATAGAAAACATCGTACAATATAAACAACGCGGAAAGGTCACATACTCTGGTAGCATATTAGCAACTACCGCATTGAATCTCAATTACGTTAAACCATACGATCATCCTTCCGGAAAAGGATATCAACGCCCTGTTGATATGAAAAGATGTGCTGATTTCGCAACTTACTTATCTAAAGGCGAATTATCTCTTTACCCACCAATTTTATTAAACGCTGAATCCCATTGGGAATTTGTACCCTATGATAAAAATCGGCCTACCTTTGGTCGACTTCTTTGTAATAAGAAGGCATCACTGATAGATGGACAACATAGACTCGGAGGAATCAAACTATATATTCAAGAAACCAATTCTGAAATCAACATTCCATTCATTGCTTTTCATTATCTTGACGCAGAAGAAGAAATCCAACTTTTTAATACGATCAATACAAAAGGAAAGCCGATTGGTAGTTCATTAAGTAAGTACCTTCAACGAGAGGCAGATGAGATAAGTTGGATTTCCACCGAATTAATCTTACGTAACGATAGCCCATTTAACTCCTACTCATCCATTACCGGTAAAAGAACATCTGATCGCCATATAACCTTACAGAACCTCTACAGGATCGTTGAGTTATTGACTAAACTCCCCAATCTTAAGTCTCTTGCAAAAGAAGACAAGCTTATGCTCTCGTTAATTTACTTTAATGCGGTTAAGGATCATTTCAATGCTGAATGGATGGACTATAAGGAGTATAGAATTACGCACATTGTATGTCTTAATGCTTTAAGCATCGCCGGTGCAGAAGTCTTATCGAGTTGTGTTACTGAAGGGAAAAAGCATATCGACTATAAGCGTATCACTAAGGCTGTTAAAAAACTCAAAAATATTGATTGGTCAAGTTCAGGCGCTTTGAAATATATTCGCGGTGCTACAGGCTCAAAAGCCCTTGCCTCTGAGTTATCGATTCAAATGATGCCTTAGAACTTCAGAACTGTAAAGAGAGGTTCTACAAGGCTTTATGGCTTCGTAATTCGGAGTTTCAATGGACGCCCTTTAAGACTTACTCCTTTAGGTGATTAACGCTAATTATGGCAATGATCAATAATTTCGTTTTTGTATTTTTTTCCGAAAAACGTTAAAAACACCTATTTATATAACTCAGGTGTTTTTTCACAATTATATTCTAATCCCCAAACAAGCTAACTTGAGATGTTTCTTTAATTTGCAACATCTCCAGTTAGCTTCTTTGTGCTCCAACATTGTTTGAAATCTGTTCATCTATGCCTATGCAGCAAGCGAGGATTCACTGCTAATTCATGGTATTATTAGGTAAACGATCTCATGTCTCATTTAAATTGTAACTACATGAAACGAGGGGATTTTATGGTAGATTTTAAAAAGCTTAAATCGCAAAAAGCTAAACCAAAGTCAATCAATCCAACCGAGATTTTCCGCAGATTGCCTAAACCTCTAGGAATCAACGATCTGTATACCAGTCAAACGGAAATTCTCCAAGCGTGGTTTGATCGTCGAGCAGAACGTGACATCGTCCTTAAGTTGCATACCGGAGGTGGAAAAACTTTAGTTGGTCTTCTATTGGCTCAATCAACCATAAATGAAACTGGTGAGCCAGTGCTTTACCTAGCACCAACTAATCAACTTGTCCAGCAAACTCTTGATAAAGCCGAAGCATATGGCATTTCCGCCGTCCCATATACAAGAGGACAGCCATTGGACGACGAATTTATTAATGGGAATGCAATCATGGTAGGTACATATAAAGCATTATTTAATGGAAGAAGTAAGTTTGGTATCCGTGGTGAAGTGAACCCTCAAAAGGTATCCGCCATTATTCTCGACGATGCGCATGCTGCATTTTCGGTTGTTCGTGATTCTTTCACGCTTGAAGTATCAGCTAAAAACAATTTTGACCGCTATGAGGCACTGGTTGATATTTTCCGAAAATCTTTTAAAGAGATTGATAAGCTCGGCACTCTTGAAGACATTATCGAAGGATCTGATTATTCAGTTCTTGAAGTTCCCTACTGGGCTTGGAATGAACAGCTAGATTCGGTGAGAGCTCAATTAAGATCGGACTCCGATAAATACGCAATGGTATGGCCCTTATTGAGAGACCAGCTCCACCTATGTCATGCCCTTATTAGCAGAGATGCCTTTACAATAACACCAATACTACCGTTGGTTAATGCATTCCCCACATTCTACGAAGCTCCTCGCAGAATTTATATGTCTGCCACTATTGCTGATGATAGTGAAATTATTCGTACATTCGATGCTAATCCCGACTCACTCAATCATCCCTTACAGTCCCGATCATTAGCCGGAATTAGCGAGCGGATGGCTCTAATTCCTGAGTTGATGAAGTTTGAGTTTAAGAGAGATCATGTAGAAAAGCTGATCCAATGGACAGCAAATAACAAAAAATTAGGAACAGTAGTACTTGTTTCATCTGATGAAGCGGCTAAGAAATGGTCAGATATTGCTACTGTAGCAAAAGGTTCAGAAGAAGTCGAACGATTAGTTGCTCGACTTCAAAATGGGGAAATTACAGGACCCATTGTTTTTGCCAATAGGTACGATGGTATCGATTTACCCGGAGATTCCTGTCGGGTTCTTGTTATGAATGGCTTACCTTCTGGTGCTTCAAATTATGAACTCTTTAGGGCAAGTACACTGTATGGGGGCACAACAATAACGCGCATGATCGCACAGCGAATTGAGCAAGGGATTGGGAGAGGATCACGAGGTGCAGGTGATCACTGCGTAGTTTTGTTGATAGGAAATGACATTTCAGCCTGGGTAGCTAAAGAAGCTAATTTCCGGTTTCTTACAAGCGCAACAAAAGCTCAACTTGATATGGGAATAGAGATGAGCAAAGAAGTTGAAAATCTGCAAGATTTGTCAAAAACCATTGAAAAAAGTTTTGATAGAGCCAAGGATTGGACTGAATACCACGCTGAAACTCTCGCCGAATTCGTAGATGATGAGGAAACAAATAATTTTTATATCACGCAAGCCGCAGTTGAACGAAAATCAATCAATCTATGGCATGACGGCTATCACGAACTAGCAATAGCCAAACTTGAGCAATTTATCATTACCGGAAATCATTCGCTAGATATTCAAATGCGTGGATGGCTTGAGCAGCTAGCCGCACGGATTGCAGATAAATGGGGGAACAAAGAAAGATCACAAGACTTACAACGTCAAGCATTTGCTAATAATCGAAATTTAATTAGACCCAAAGTGCTTCCTCCCTATCGCCCCCTGACTGTCTCTGTCCCACAAGCAAAAGCGATAGCAGAACAAATAGGAACCTATCGGCTCCGGCAAGGATATTTACAATCATTCGAGGAGTTGGTGTCAAACTTACACCAAGATGCATCAGCAAATCGCTTTGAAAAGGCCCTTGCCGAATTCGCAATTATGATTGGTCTTAGCTCGGAGCGGTATGATATTCAGGGTGAAGGCCCAGATGTCCTGTGGTTGTTACCGGATAAAGTCGGGCTCGTTATAGAAGCTAAGAGTCGTAAAAAAGGAAAAAATGCATTGACTAAAGAACAACATGGTCAATTGCTTGTAGCTGCAGAGTGGTTCGAAGCAAAATATCCAGGTTATGATTATGTTCGAGTGAGTGTGCATCCTAAGAACATAGCGACACGCTCAGCAGTCGCTGGCGCATCTCATGCACTTACTTTCGAAAAGCTAGCTGCCATGATTTCAGATGCTCGTTCGCTTTTAACTTCGCTATGTGAATCACAGCTTGATATGAGCACCTTAGAGGCCGAGTGCAATCGAATATTAAATGGCTCAAATCTTCGCTCTGATCGAATAACTGCACACTATTTAGTACCATTTAGTGTTCAGGAGTGATTACGCACAGGTAAAAGACTATATAGGGCTGCCCCTGTTAGTGAGACAGGGATCAAAACGCCTTGCATGTTTTTGCAATCAGTGCCGGTATTCAATCGGTGTATGGGTAATGTGTCTTGAACGGTCAGTACAACGATTGCATTTTTTGTACAGGTTACCCCTTCGAGATAGAACATTTCAGACATTAGCGTAGAATGAAACGATTTTATGGGGCATTATCAGCGGGCTTTCCCTTGTGGGACATGCTCATGGTAATGCTTTTTCGTTTAACAGCCTCTTGGTAGGCAAAGGAGGTATATACACTGCCTTGGTTGCTATGTAATAGCATCTTCTCCTACTGAAAGTTGGTTTAACGCATCCAAAATCAAAGTAATATTTTTCTTATCTGCTATAATTATCGCAACTTCGCCGTTGTACAGGTCCAGAATGCTTAAGAAACAAGACCTCACTTCCAATTAACAAATAGGTAATGTCCGTGCCGAGCTTCTGCAGAGGTGATTCAGCGTAAAATTGCTATTAGTGTTAACCGTGGATCCCCGTTAAGAGAATAGAAATAATGAGTTTAACAAGGAGGTGCCCCCATGAGTGAAACACGGAGAAGATACAATGAAGAATACAAAGGACAGACCGTAAAGTACATCCAGGAGCAGACGAAAACGGTGGCGGAACTAGCCCTGGAGGCTGGATGTCCCCGCCAAAACGTTACATAAATGGCTAGGACAGTACCGACAGTTTGAGAATGAGCCCATCATTACTCCAGACAAATACAGAGAGCTGGAAAGTCAACTGAAGGAGCAAGAGCTCGCAAACCTGACAGAGGAGACGGCAATCCTAAAAAAGCCGTACACATCTTCAGCATTCCAAAGAACTGAGATTTCGGTTTATTGAAGATCATCGCTCCGAGTTCCGCGTGGAGAAGATGTGCAATTTCTTTCAGGTGTCCCGGAGCGGTTACTACAAATGGAAAACAGCAACGCCCAGCCTTCAAGCCACTCGCAAAGCCTTGTTGCTGAAGCGGATTACCTATCATTTTCAGGACTCCCAAGGCCGCTATGTCAGCCCCAAAATACAAGGTTCTCCTAGAGCGTGAAGGGCACCAGGTCAGTGAACGCACGGTAGGCAAGTACATGAAAGAACTGGGTCTGCGCTCTTGTGTCGCAAAGAAATTTCGCGTATGCACCACAGACTCTAACCATCCGTTACCCATTGCCCCCAACCTGTTAAACCAGCAATTTCACACGAAAAAGCCGAACCAGACGTAGGTGGCGGATATCACCTACATTCCCTGCCGGGAAGAACGGATGTACTTGGCGAGCGTGCTGGACCTGTGTACCCGGGAGATTGTCGATTAGCGGCTTATTAGAACCGGATGACCACCGACCTCGTCCAAGGCGCCCTGGACGCTGCCTACCAGGCCAAACTCCCCGGGAAGGGCCTTATTCACCATTCGGATCGAGGCTCCGAGTACGCCTCTGCAGACTACCGTAAACGCCTAAAGACGTACCAGATGACCGCAAGCATAAGCCGCAAAGGGAACTGTTATGATAACGCCTGTATTAAATCTTTTCACAGCCTCTTAAAAAAGAGTTGGTGTACTGGAATCGATTTAAAACGAAGCAACAGGCCTATGATGCCATCTACCAGTACATTGAATTTTTCTACAACCGCAAACGAATCCACGGGGTGCTGGGTTACGTTTCTCCGGTTCAGTTTGCAGCCACATTTAAGCGAAAAACGATGTAGTTGCTGTCTACTTTCTTGACAGGAGTCCACTTTTAAAAACGTATACCGTTAGATCTAAAGACAAGCTACGTATGGGATATTATAACAGATGATGCTTTGACAAATGTTAATTTTCTACATAAAATCAATTAAGACTTCCAATCATTCTAATTATATCCTTCTACCGTGCCAATGCCGGAAAGACTTTTAAAAATTGATTTATTCTATTTTAAGAAAAAGATATGTTTCTTCTTTGGCATGATTTAATGGTTTGTGGATATTCAATACAATTGTAAGAGGAGGATAATGATTTGATTAAATATCCTATAGGTCTCTCGGATTCATGGACTGAGGAGTTAAATAAACTCAACGCTCTAAATAGCAAAAATTTAGTTCCAATAAAGAGATTAATTTATATTCTTTTTATTTATGACCTAATGATTGCGGAAATAAATGATTCTCACAGAAAATATAAATCAGACAAGTTAATTTATATAAGCCGTTATTTTCTAGCCAACGAGTACCACTTAGGAGAAAGCATCTATCATTTAGTAAAACGAGGATTTGGAGTATCAAGTTCTATTTTAGTGAGGTCAATATTAGAAAACCTGATAGATTTTTCTTATTTGTGGCTTTGCAAAGATATCAATAACTCCCAAGACGAAAGAGATGGTTGGTTGGAGTATAAATCAATTACTGATGAATCCATATATAATAAGTGGAGCGATTTTAAAAAACATCTATCCAAGAATGGGAAATTATTCAATGACTACTTGATTGTTGATGCCGTTGAGTCGCTACAAAATAAAGCCAAAGATTTCAAAAGTAAATTTTATAAACATGGGAATAAGTATCATTGGGCTAAATATCCTTCGTTGGACCAAAGGGCTAGGCAGGTTGATATGACCGGAAGACTACAAAAAGATGTTGATCATTTTTATTTAGAACAAGAGTATATCGTAAACTATAAACTAAATAGCCAATTGGTACATGGTGAAAGCTCCATGTTTTCAAGCTATAAAGATGAAAGCACTAATTTATTGAGTATTCAATCAGATCAAGACGAATTAACAAAAACTATTAATTTGACATCAAATTATTTACTTGTTTTTGCATATGAATTAGTTCAAGTAAATCGGCTTAAATTAGGTATTGTGGAGCAATTAAATTATTTGGGTTTTCATAAAAAAAATTAAAACACGAAGCCAGTTGGTATCGCGTTAGTGTTTAGTTTTTATGTTGAATCAGTATGCTAGGTGTATAAATGATTACATTAGGCGGATATTTTATTTATCCGTCTTTATTAATCTTTTCAGGCGAGAATTCTCTATTGTTAGCAAGAGCAATTTATTGAGTAACTCTTTGTGATGTTCGCTTAAAGAAGCATTCAAACCATCTTGATAGGCTGCATCATAACCACTATTTAGCAATTCACATGTTGCCTTAGCAGTATCATCTTGATCAAACGTGTGGATTGAGACTGCTTCAACCTTGTCCGTAAAATATATGGTTTTGTCAACTGTATAGTATGGCTTAGTGGGACTGTTCACATTCTCACCTCTTACTATTTCCGAATTAAATTTCAGTAAACAACATTTATTTTAAATTTTAATAAAATCAAAAATGGTTATCTAACTAATGTCTGACAACCCTTCTTTGATTCATGTCGAATTACAGACACAACGTTCAAACGAAAGATCGGAAAGCTCAATTTCAATTTAATTACGCTTATCATGAAAAATTCGAAACATCTTTTGTCCTATTTTTTAAGCGGATTGATGATATTGGTAAGCTGCATTGCATCCGCTGATTGGCTTTCATCGGCTTCAAAACCTACAACCGCAAGATCGCCTGGGATATTTAATTGGTTCGAATGGACAGCTGAAATATTCTCACTTGCGACAAAATCATTGTTGCGATGATCGCATCAATTCTCACAGAAAGCCTTTGCATACCATCCTCTACTGTATTAACTCCATAAAGAACCCAGTTTCCATTTACCGTCAGATCATACTTGTTCAACACCATCATAGTAAGCTTGAATTCTCCGCTTGCTGATAACACTGTGTCGTGTGTCTATTGTACAAGCAATACGTTTCTATCCCCTTTCCACAAGATGCTCAACCCCGATGCGAAATCCTTCGTAATGGTCTATATAAACAGACGTGATCTTTGAGCTCTCTAGCGGCTCACACGTGAGGATCGGTCCTTTGGTATACCCCTCTATGTTCCCCCAAGCTATGAGGCGTATAAGAATAATAATTCCATTAGCGTTCTCTGTTAAAGTTCAATGAAAAGGCAGTCATAGGTTGGCTGCCTTTAATTAAATGGACTATTACTTTTTATGACCATAGCACGATACTTGGATTGTATAAGATGATAACGTTCCATAGTATCAAACATGGCTACAAGTGGCTCAAAATATTGATTGCTATTCAGCAATTCACATGCCTTTTAATGTAACCTTAGCTGGTCCCTCGCACAGATTTTAAAATATTTCTTCTAGTGTCCCAGATCCACCAGGAAGAGCAATTAATCCTTCAGCAAAATCATTCATCTTTCCTTTGTCGATTTTATCGGGTTGTTCCTCGAACTAATCTGTCCGTTAGTTTAATGGAGTGAACGCTAGTGTAAAACTAATTGAGTTGACCGCTTTTTTCTTTAGACAGTATCCGGCCAACTATAATAACATATTATTGAATTCCTGTTCATCAATTATTTTAACACTCAATTCTTCCGCTTTTGTTAATTTCCCCCCCGCTTCTTCTCCAGCAAGAACATAAGATGTTTTCTTAGAAACACTTCCTGATACTTTACCACCGTGCATTTGTATTAATCGAGCAGCCTCATCCCTTTTCAAATTTGGAAGTGTCCCAGTTATAACAAATGTTTTTCCAGCAAACCTGTTGTCTATGTTATCTTCTTGTAGTTTTGATTTTGTATTAACGCCCGCTTCTTTCAGCTTATTAATTAAAACTTTTGTACTGTCAAGACTAAAGAAGTTTAAAACACTAGAAGCTACTGTCATACCAAAATCAGGTAAATCAATCAATTGATCTAAGGTAGCATTACTAATTTCGTCTATATCTGCAAAACTAGACGTCAACGCTCTTGCTGTTTGTTTTCCTACATTCTTTATTCCAAATCCTGTTATTAGCTGACTCAAATCATTCTCTTTAGATTTATCAATCGCATTTAAAAGATTATCCACCGACTTTTCTCGTCCAACTATCCCTTTCTCAATTAACTCATTTCGATATTCTCTTAGATGATAAATGTCTGCAATACTTTTTATATATTCCTCAGACATAAGAGACTCCACTGAACTAGGCCCAAATCCTTCGATATCCATCGCATCTTTAGAAACAAAGTAGGTGATACCCCTTATCAACTGAGCCAAGCATAGTTCTCCACCACAACGAACATCTGCGCCGTTCTCGTCCCTCACAGTAGGGGAATTACATATTGGACATGTACTTGGGATGATATACTTAATTGCGTCAACTGGTCTCTTCTCAGGAATGCTTCTGATAACCTCGGGAATGATATCTCCCGCCTTTTGAATAACAACCGTATCACCTATTCTGATATCCTTTGAATCTATATAGTCTTGGTTATGCAGAGATGCTCTTGAAACTGTAGTTCCCGCCAGTTTGACAGGTGTCAATAGCGCTAAGGGAGCCAGCCTTCCCGTACGTCCTATTTGTATTTTTATGTCTTCTACAACAGTCTCCTTTTGCTCTGGAGGATATTTAAAAGCAATTGCCCATCGTGGTACTTTACTGGTACTGCCTAGTTCTCGTCTATCTTCTAAATTATCAACCTTTACGACTGCCCCATCTATACCGAAAGGCAACTTCCAGCGTTCTTCTCCAATTATTGAAATACATTCCCATATCTCATCTGCGGTTGAGCAAATTTTATAGTCAGGTATTACCGATAAACCCAAGGAACTCAGCCACCTCAATGATTCGGCGTGAGAACTAAAGTCTTTATTCTCTGAAACCTCAAGGTTAAACACAAAAATATCAAGTTTACGTTCCCTAACAATTTTGGGATCTAGTTGTCTTAAAGATCCAGCGGCTAAATTTCTCGGGGTTTTATAAGTTTTCCCACCTCGTTCTTCTTGCCTTTGCCTTACCATTTCAAAAGTATCATTGGACATGTAAACTTCTCCACGAACTTCAACATAAGGTGAATCCGTGGGAATTATTTTAGGTATTGATTCTATTTCTAATAAGTTTTCATAAACAGATTCCCCTACTTCACCATTGCCCCTGGTTATACCTTCCGCCAGCTTCCCTTCCCTATACCTTAACATTACCGACAGACCATCTATTTTCATCTCAACTACAAATTTAGGATTAGGAATTTGATACTTCACTTTATCAACAAAAGCATAAACATCCTCTTTAGAAAATACATCTTGAAGACTGATTACAGGCACATCATGCCTTACTTTTCTTAGTTCACGTTTCACTGTACCTCCTACTTGTTGAGTAGGGGAATCTAATTCTTTAAATTCAGGATGCAGTGCTTCAAGAGTCTTTAATTCATTGACTAATACATCATACTCAAAATCCTCTATCTCCGGTTGATCCATGTCATAATATTTCTCATTATGGTATTTTATCTGTAATCTTAAATTCTCGATCCGTTCCTTCACACCTATCATTAGCGCACCTCCACCTTCTTAAACAAAAGTCATCTTAGAAAGGCTATATATTCCGTTTATTTCGTTCAGTCTTATTATCACCAAACAAAAGTATTAAATCCCTGTAATACTACGTTATGCTGATTGTAATATCGGTTTGTAACTTTTGTTCATTAAAATATACTTACTGCCGGTGCGTCCGACATTCCAGCTGACAGATTCCAGAATGGTTGTGGTCTCTTCCGCCTCGAATTTATAGGCAACGGCCCAGCGCGGGAACTTGTCGGTATAGCCCAGCGCCTCACGGATGCGGAAGTCCGTGACCTTAATAACGGCCCCGTCAATCAAATAATCAAGACCGGAACGGCTCTCTTCAATCTCTGCCAGCTGCTCGGTCACATCATCGAAATTGCTGAAGTAGTTGAGGTAAGGGTTCACCTTGAACCGGTTGCTGCGCAGGAAATCCATCATTTCCTGATGATCGCCGAACTGTACGCCTTCTGCATACCCCACATTATAAAAGAACGCATTCAGCCTGCGGTCGGCAGTCATCTTGGGATTGAGGTTGCGCAGTGCGCCCGCCGCACCATTGCGTGCATTCTTCAGCGGCTCTGCTGCGCGGGTATTATAATCCGCCAGTACAGACAGGTTCATAATCCCCTCGCCCTGCACTTCAATAACGCCTTCCTTGAACGGGATATTCAGCGGAACGGACTTAATCGTCTTCACCTGGGCCAGAATTCCCTCACCTGTCACCCCGTTGCCACGGGTAGCTGCTTGTACAAGCGCCCCGTCACGATAGGTCAGGTTCAGGGTCAAACCGTCGAACTTCAGCTCCACGGCATAACACGGCTCCGGCAACGGATTGTCCGGGTTCTTGGTATTATAATCATTCACCAGCTTCAGCACACGGGTGTTCCAGGTACGAAGCTGTTCAATGTTCTGCGCCTTATCCAGACTCCACAGCGGTGCCAGATGGCGGTGCGGTGTGAAGCCCTTCAGCAGCTCCCCGCCTACCCGCTGGGTCGGGGAATGCGGCAATACCATTCCGCTCTCCGCTTCCAGTGCTACCAGCTTATCGTAGAGCACATCGTATTCCTTGTCGCTGATCTGCGGCGCATCCATTGTATAGTAATGATAATTGTATTGATTCAGCTCGGCTACAAGCTCTTCCATCGTGAACATCATATCCATCCGGCATATCCCTCCGTCAAATAGGTTTCCTACGGTTAGCGTGATCCAAAAGCACTGCCGTTAATCGCAAGCTTGATTTATTCAACTTTGGTGATCGGCGCAAAGCCGGCCAACAGCCGCTTAACGCCCACCGGCGCCGGGAAGGCAATCTGCAGCTCCGTATCATTGCCGCTGCCCTTCACGGCCACAATGGTGCCGGTGCCCCATTTGCCGTGGGCGACCTTGTCGCCTGCCTTGAAGCCTCCGGCCTCCGCAGCCGCCCCGGCCCCGCCCGTCGTGCGCTGCGCGCCTCCGGTCGTAACCACCACACGGCCCGCGCCAGGCACCGCGCTTGCCGAGCTGCCGCTGCCGAAGCTCGCGGACCCGCCGCCTCCCGGCGCGTTCCCGGCAGCAGCGGTGCGGCTGCCGAAGTTCCCCCGGCTGCCTCCGCTTCCGCTGAAGCCCCGCCCGCCATAGGCACCGCCTGCCTCCGCGCCTCCGCGCCGGAAGCGGTCCGATTCACGGACGGTATCTTCCTTCAGCTCCTCCGGAATCTCCTCCAGGAAGCGGGACGGCGCATTCGCGTTCGTCCGCCCGAACAACGTGCGCATCCGTGCGCAGCTGAGGAACAGCTGCTTCTCCGCACGGGTAATGCCCACATACGCCAGCCGGCGTTCTTCTTCCAGTTCATCATTGTCCTGGAAGGCACGGCTGTGCGGGAACACCCCTTCCTCCATCCCGATGATGAAGACGGTCGGGAACTCCAGTCCCTTCGCGCTGTGCATCGTCATCAGCACCACCGCATCACTGCGTTCTTCTTCATCGTTCACACTGTCGATATCCGCGATCAGCGCCAGATCGGTCAGGAAGGAGACCAGCGACTTGTCTTCATTGTTCTTTTCGAATTCCATCGTAACGGACAGGAACTCATCAATGTTCTCAAGGCGTGAACGGGACTCCAGCGTATTCTCATTCTGTAATTCGAGACGGTACTGGGACAGCTCGAGAATCTTCTCCGTCAGCTCTGTCACCGAGAGGAATTCCACCATCCGGTGCAGGGCTTCGATCATATCGTAGAATTCCACCAGCGTATTGCGGGTCCGTCCGGCGAACCCGAGATCATCCACCGTCTGCAGCGCCCGGAAAATCGAGACACCCTGGGCAGCAGCCGCTGCCGCCAGCTTACCAACGGTTGTATCCCCAAGTCCGCGCTTAGGAACATTAATAATCCGCGTCAGGCTGATATCATCATCAGGATTGGACAGCAGGCGCAGATACGCCAGCAGATCCTTGATTTCTTTACGGTCGTAGAACTTGATCCCTCCGACAATCTGGTAGGGAATATCCGATTTAATCAGAATTTCTTCTATTACACGGGACTGGGCATTCGTACGGTACAGAATCGCATGGTTCTGGTAAGCCTGGCCCTGCTTCACATTCTTGCTGATCTCCCCGCTGACGAAATATCCTTCGTCATGCTCAGTGTCGCCGCGGAACACCTTGATCTTCGCGCCTTCATCGGAATCGGTCCACAGCTTCTTCGGCTTGCGGCCCGTATTGAGAGCAATCACGCCGTTGGCAGCATTCAGAATGTTCGAGGTAGAGCGGTAATTCTGCTCCAGCAGAATCGTCTGGGCTTCGGGGTAATCCTCTTCGAAGTTCAGAATGTTCGAGATATCCGCCCCGCGCCAGCGGTAGATCGACTGGTCACTGTCCCCGACCACGCAGATCCGGTGGTGACCTTCAGCCAGCATCCGGCAGAGCATATACTGCGCCCGGTTCGTATCCTGATACTCATCGACATGAATATACTTGAACTTCTTCTGATAGAAATCCAGTACGTCCGGCTTCTCCTTGAACAGCTCGATCGTCTTCATAATCAGGTCATCGAAATCCAGAGAGTTATTGCTTCTCAGCCGGTGCTGGTATTTGGAATACACCTTAGCCACCAGGCCTTCAAAATAATCGCCGACCTTCTGCTCATACTGCGCCGGTGTGATCAGCTCATTCTTGTTCGAGCTGATCACAGCCTGAATGGCCTTCGGCTCGAACTTCTTAGTATCGATATCCAGATCCTTCATGCAATTGCGGATGACGGACAGCTGGTCTGTCGAATCCAGAATGGAGAAGTTCGAGGTGAAGCCAATCTGATCAATATCCTTCCGCAAAATCCGCACACACATCGAGTGAAAAGTGGATACCCAAATATCCCGGCCCTCGGGCCCTACGAGCTTGGAGACACGATCCTGCATCTCCCGGGCGGCCTTATTGGTAAACGTAATCGCCAGAATCGCCCACGGCGGTGCCTTACGGTTCGCGATCAGCCACGCAATCCGGTGGGTCAGCACGCGGGTCTTGCCGCTGCCTGCGCCAGCCATGATGAGTAAGGGTCCTTCAGTTGCTTCTACAGCCTGACGCTGCGGGGGATTCAGACGGCTTACGGCGTCCTGTATGTTAACAAGTTGCATGTGTTACATGCTCCTTTCTGAATATAAGTTATATAAGACGCACTTAAGGTTTGAACTCTAAGCTTGGTCGTCGCTGCGGTGAACATTTGGACTTCCGGCCGCTGTTGTCCCCAGATTTCTTGATTTAAACCGCTGTTCGCGGATGAAATCCGGTGACAAAGGCGGACGCTATCGCTCCTACAGTTCCAAATTTCCCCTCCGCTTCTTTTTGCTTTTCGTTATTTTCTAAGTGCTTACTTATATACACTCAGTATCTATAAACTCTACCAGTCTATCTGCGGTGTATCCCGCACAGCCTGGACCGTCAACAGCGCTTCTTCCACATTGCTATAAATAATATTGCCGACCACTACTGTATCACATAGTGCGGCTACATGCATGGCTTCCTCTGCACCTGTAATTCCGCCCCCATAGAAAAGCTGACTGTGCTCAACCACTTCCCTGACCTCGCGCACAATCTCCAGATCTCCGTAACGTCCGCTATATTCAAGGTAGACCACCGGGAGGTTCATCAGCTTGTCTGCAATCTGCGCATAGGCTCCCGCACCAGCCGCATCGAGCGAGCAGTCCGCACCGGTCAGGCGCGCTACCGAGGAATCGCTGTTCAGCACAATATAGCCCTCTGTCAGCAGCAATTCCCATGGGATCAGACTGCCGAAGCGTTCAATGGCCCGGCGGTGATGGCCGAGAATCCATGAAGTATCGTCAGTGTTGAGCACCATGGGAATCATATACAAGTCAAAACCGGGCACAGCGGCCTCCAGATCCGAGATCTCCAGCACGCAAGGCAGGTCATACTTCCGGATTCTCGCAAGCAGACTCACCGTGTTCTCATAAGTCACGCCGGTAGAGCCGCCTACGATAATCGCATCGGTTCCCGACTGGCAGACAGCCGCCAGCTCCTTGTCACCAAGTACACGGTCCGGGTCCAGCTTGAATACATGCCGCCATGGCCTGATCATTTGCCGCATCTCGTTCATCTTTGTCCATCCTCATTGTTCATCTAAGTGAATATACACACTCCTGCGCACGCACAATCCGTATCTATAGTCTAAGTCAGCACGAAGGGGGGTGTCAATTTAAAAGAGAACAAAATGCGAACATTTTTTCGCATATTTGCCTTGGACTTCTCCTCGATCAGCGGAGACCCTCGATCCGGTTCAAATCATTTTCCGGGACAAAATCAGTGTAGAATCCGTTGACGCCCAGCCGGGACAGCTCCACAATCTCCTGCTCGTCGTTCACGGTATGCACGTAGACTCTGGCGCCCGCTTTTTTCAAGTTACGCACGAAGCTCTTGGTAGCCCTGGTTGTCGGCATCGTGATGTCCACGCCAGTCTGCTTGACGAATTCAATGACCACCTCGTCGCTGTCCTCTGTCTGGTATAGGGTATAGATGATTTCTGGAAAAGCGTACACCTGCTTCACAACCTCCAGCATCTCCCGGCTGTAAATCTGCGGAACGATCCGCTCCAGCAGCGCTGGGTCCTTCTTCCGGGCGGCTTCTACAATGAGCTGAAATTGCTTCGTTACCTGCTGCGCCTCCAGCTCCTTCGTGTCCGTTACAATATACGTATCCGGGTAGATCTCCATCAGGTTGACGATTTTCTCAATATCCAGCGGAGAGTAGAGCTCCAGCACCGGGCTGTTCATCACTTCATCGTGAGTCAGTACCTCCCCCTGCTTGTCAGGAGGAAGAACTTCCTGTTGACCCAGCTTTTTACTCATACCTGTAGTCCATTCATGACGGGCCACGAGCTGTTCATCACTGGTCAGCAACAGGTCCGCCTCAAAGATCCGTGTCCCCTGCTCATAGTTTGCAATAAAAGCATCCTTGGTATTGGTATACGCCTTGTCATTGATTCCGCCCATGGCATGGGCAATGACCCTGTGGGCCGCGAAGCCGGTGGCAGGCTGTTGTTTTTTTTCCCCAAATGTCAGTACAAGCAGAAGGGCAACAGCCCCAATAATAACTATAGAAGCAATAAGCTGTGTTCTCTTCATGATGGCAGTCTCCTTTGCAAGTAGTAGAGAATGTCGGCTAAAAAAAGCAAAAACGGCTGTGACATCCTCAAGGGGCAGCAACCGTTTTTTAGCGGAATATATAATATAGATAAGACCGTGTATTAATAAGCGTTCTTGAAGCCGTTACGAATGGTCTTGGCAATAATCCGGATGTCGAACAGTAATGACCAATTCTCGATATAGAAAATATCATGCTTGATCCGGTCCTCAATTGAGGTATCCCCGCGCAGACCGTTACTCTGAGCCCAGCCGGTAATCCCCGGCCGCACATGATGCTTAACCATATACTTCGGAATCTCGCCACGAAACTGTTCTACAAAGAATGGACGCTCTGGTCGCGGACCGACTACGCTCATCTGCCCAAACAGCACGTTGAAGAATTGCGGCAGCTCATCCAGACTCGTTCGGCGGATAAATGTGCCAAAGCGGGTCCGGCGCAGATCTTCCTTCGTGCTCCAGCCTGTGTCTACTTCACCATCCGTCTGCATTTTCATGGAACGGAACTTGTACATCATGAAATTACGGCGGTTCAGGCCTACACGCTCCTGCTTGAAAATAACCGGCCCCGGTGAAGTCAGGCGCACTCCCAGCGCTACAATCAGCATCACGGGAGACAGCATGAGAATGGCGAACAAGGCGAACACAATATCAAACGCACGCTTTGCCATTTTGTTCCCGGCCATATCCAGCGGAATATCGCGCACATTAATCATCGGCATCCCGGCAAAGTTATCAAAATACGGACGGGCCGGCAGATAATCGAAGAAGTCTGGAATAATCAGCGTCCGCATCCCGGCTTTCTCACAAGTAGCAATAATAGCCGGGTATTTCGAGTGGGCATCCAGCGGCAGCGCCAGAATGACCTCATCGACAGGAAGCATCTCCAGCATTGCCTCCAGCTGATCCACGGTACCCAGAATCGGCTTATACCGCTGCTCCTCAATGCCATCCCACTGATGGAAGTCATCCAGGAACCCGATCGCCTCATAACCCAGCTCCGGGTACTGCTCCAGGTTGTTATAGAATCTTTTACCCAATGTGCCTGCTCCGAGAATCAGGACGAACTGGCGGTTGAAGCCTTTTTCACGCAGCGACTTCAGCATCTTCTTCAGCACATAACGGTATAACATAATGGACAGAATATTGAAGCCCATGTAGATCGCCAGATATTGCCGGGAGACATCAATCTCTCTCAGGAAGAACATCAGGCCCAGCAGAATAAAGATCCCCATCGCATGAACCTGAAAAATCTTCAGGAATTCATCAATGAACCGCTTCTTCCGCTTGGGCAAATATAGAGACACTACAATACCAATCAGTACGGCTATGGCCCCGTAGATAATGCTCCAGTACCCATAGGATTCTATAGGCAGCGTCCGGTAGGATTCCAGCAGGCCGCTCTTGAACTTCAGCCACCAAGCCGCAAGGAAGGACAACTGGATCACGATAAAGTCGGCTACCATATATAGTTGGGTCAAAAACTTTTGATTCCGGCGAATCATAATCTCACCTCAGCCTTCGATTCATTGCGGATACCAGCTTCCCCGGGAGCATTCAGACTCTGTGCGGGTGTAGGTACCTTACGTGGAGCAATCAATGCGTTGCGCAGCAGCGATAGCGTGAACTTGACGCCCACTCCCGCATATACCGCTCCATTTATCATACTGTTGTAGCGGCTGCTATAATGCTTCTTATGAAATAAAATCATGGCCCGGTGAAACTCATACACAATCTTGAATGGTCTGCGGCGCGCGCTGCCACCCTTCAGATGTACAATGGACGTCTGCGGATAATAATAAATCCCCCAGCCCGCTTCCTTGATCCGGTAACACCAATCCAGATCCTCTCCATACATGAAAAAGGTCTCATCCAGCCCACCCACCTGCTCAACCGTCTCCCGGCGCAGCAGCATGAACGCTCCAACCAGACAATCTACCGGATATTCGTCATCCGGGTCCAGATAGCCGAGCTGGTAGCCGTTGAACTTCGGGCGGTCCGGGAACAGCTTACTGAAGCCAAAGGCATAATAAAAGGACGCAGACGGTGTCGGAAACCCTCTCCGGCAGGCCTTATCCAGGGACCCATCCGGCAGAATTACCTTACACCCCGACGCGCCAAGATCAAGGCGGCTGTCCATGAATGCCAGCATCGTCTCCAGCGTATCCTTGCGGATCACGGTATCTGAATTGAGCAGCAGCACATAGCGCCCGGAGGCTACCTCCATCCCCTGGTTATTCCCTTTGGCAAAGCCCACATTCTCCGAATTGGCGATCAGCATCACCTCAGGGAACTCCTTGCTTATCGTCTCCACCGAGTGATCCTGGGAGTTATTATCTACTAGAATGATTTCATAGGAATACCTTGTCTCCGAATCATATACCGACCTCAGACAATCCATCGTCAGGCGGCATGTGTTGTAATTTAGAATCAATATACTAACATCTACATTCACTGCTATACTCTCCTGACAAAAATAGTAATCTATCGACAATTATTATAACACAAAAACCCCGCTGATAGGCAGCGCCTGTTCAGGGAGGTTTTTACAAGGTTATCATTCATTCCCCGGCAAGCTTGACCCTCTCCTGAATATACCGGCGCTTGCGCTTAAGGGCAGCTCTCTGGGCGAAGAAGGAGGGCCAGGCTCCTAGCAGCTTAGGCTCCTTCAACAACGAGTAGCCGTGTGCGGCAATCTCATAAGGAAGAGAATTTAGCAGAGTGAGCAACAGCGTACGGGAGGGCTCGTTCTTGTATATCATTTTATATCGGTTAATATAGGAGATCCGCTTGATGAACATCGCCTTGCCGCTCCGGCCGGACGTCTTCCACCCCCGCTCATGGTAGCCTACCGCTTCCGCATCATAGTAGGCCTTCCAGCCGAACAATTCCGCACGCCAAGCCACATCCACATCTTCCTTATAGGCAAAAAAGTCCGCGTCGAAAAACTCCCCCTCCACGCTGATATCCTCAATCATCCGCCGCGAGTACATCGCCGCTGCACCGGAGACACCGAATACTTCGCCAGACTCATTCCACTGGTCAGCAGGCTCTCCCGCTCCACGGTCAAACGCCCGCCGCGCCTTATTCATACGCAGTCCGGTACTATCCACCAACGAATGATCCGCCTTCAGCAGCAGTTTGCCTGTGGCACTCCCGATCCGCGAATCGGCTTCCATCCGGGCAACCAGCCTGGAGATATAGTCCGGGGCCAGCGTAAGGTCCGGATTCAACACCAGCACATAATCTGTCGAAGTACCAGCAATAGCCTGATTGTGCGCGGGGGCAAAGCCGGTGTTATGTTCATTTTCCAGGAGGACGAGGTTTGGGATATAAGGGCTCTCCAAACTTCCTACATAGTTGGCTGATGCTGCGGTATTTGATGAGATTGCTGCTGCGTCTACGGAGTGTAACGGATCGATACGCATACGCGCTGATCCCTGAGTAAGCTCATGATAGAACGCCCTAACCTTCTCCGCCGATCCATCCGTGGATGCATTATCCACCACCACAATCTTTTTGACTGGATAATCTTGAGCTAACACAGCCGACAAACATTCCGCAATATCATCTGCGCTGTTATACGTAACAATATGCACACTGACCGTTTTAAGTTTCATGGGGTACCTCGAGTTCCATATATTCATTGTTCGAACCTGTTACTCCCCATTATAACGAAAAGAGAGGTGCCGGGCTATGGAAGGTTGCTAAGTGCAAGAAACCCCTAACCATTAAGATGGATTAGGGGTTCTTTTAACATATCCTGTAATTACTTCAGCTCCAGCAAAAAGTCTCTCAGTCCTTCACGCCATGGACGGATATCCTGGAACCCGTTGGTACGGATCGCCAGATGCTCCATTACAGAGTTGCGCGGGCGCGGCGCCGGACGAGGAAATTGCTCTGTAGCACAAGGCTCAAGCTTCGCCGTGAACTTAAGACCCAGTAATTCTTCAGCTTCAGCGAAGATCGCCTGAGTGAATTCATACCATGTGCAAGCCTCGCTGTTCGAAGCATGGTACACACCGTATTTCTCGGTCTGAATGAGCTCAAGCAAAAAGCGTGCTAAATCTACTGTATACGTAGGTGAACCCTTCTGGTCATCCACTACCTGTAGCAATGGTTTTTCCTGTCCCAGCTTCAGCATCGTTTTCACAAAATTATTACCATACTTGCCATACACCCAAGAAGTACGGACGATAAAGAATTTCGATGATAAGGTTTGAACCAAATTCTCACCAGCACGTTTGGATTTTCCATAAATACTCTTAGGATCGGTATTGTCATATTCATGGTAAGGCTGGACACCCATGCCATCGAACACATAATCAGTGCTGATATAGACCAGCTTGGCACCTACCTTCTCTGCAGCAAGCGCCACATTCCGGCTTCCGGTAGCATTAATCAGGTACGCTGCGTCAACATCGGACTCTGCATCATCAACCGCGGTATGGGCCGCACAGTGAATAACAGCATTAGGAGCGAAAGCGCCGATGACCTTCTGGCAATAGTCCAGATCAGTAATATCCATCTCCTGACGGTCACAGCCCAGAACCTCATACCCCTGCCCTTGAAGCAAAAGCATAAGATCCTGCCCCAGTTGCCCGCCAGAGCCTGTGACAAAAACCTTCATCTTCGCCATTACAGAGAGTCCCCCAGACGGGTTCCATATTGGAGCGCGGCATACTTCTGGTATTCACCAGACTGAATGCGGGTCCACCATTCCTTGTTATTCAGATACCACTGAATCGTTTCCTTAATGCCGGTTTCGAACGTGTGCTTAGGCTTCCAGCCCAGCTCATTCGTAATCTTCGTTGGATCAATGCCATAACGGCGGTCATGTCCGGGACGATCCTGAACGTACGAGATCAGCGAATCCGGCTTACCGAGCTCTTGAAGCACAGTATTCACGATATGCACATTCGTCCGCTCATTGTTGCCGCCGATGTTGTACACTTCACCATTCACGCCTTCATGAATAACCAGGTCAATTGCGCTGCAGTGATCTTCAACATACAGCCAATCACGGATATTCATTCCGTCTCCATACACAGGCAGCGCCTGATCAGCCAGCGCGCGAGAGATCATTAATGGAATCAGCTTCTCCGGGAACTGATAAGGACCGTAGTTATTCGAGCACCGGGTAATATTAACCGGCAACCCAAAGGTTTCGTGATAGGCACGCACCAGCAAGTCTCCGCCTGCTTTACTTGCAGAATACGGGCTGTTCGGTGTCAGCGGAGTCTCTTCCGTGAACAGACCTGTAGCGCCAAGTGATCCATAGACCTCATCTGTAGAGACCTGAACGAATTTAGTTACTCTGTATTTTTTCGCTGCATCAAGCAATACCTGTGTGCCCAGCACATTTGTCTTAACAAAAACATCCGGCTCCAGAATGCTCCGGTCTACGTGTGATTCAGCTGCAAAGTTGACCACAACATCAACTCCTTGACTAAATAGCTTATCTATCTCCTGTACATCCGTAATGTCCACTTTAGCCAACTTATAATTAGAATGACTCTCAATGGATTTTAGATTTTCCAGATTGCCTGCGTACGTCAAAACGTCTACATTAATAATCTTATATTCTGGGTGTTGCTTCAGCATATAAGTTATAAAGTTACTGCCAATAAAGCCGGCTCCGCCGGTGACAATTATAATCATTTTTCACCCTATCCATTCAATGAATATAAATTGACCCTAAAGGTACTAATGTATAATATTCTTAAACAGGTATATGGTGATTAAAAATCCTTAAAGCATTTTTAGCTAATACACAAAAACATTAATATTACAGAAAATATGAATGATAGTAAGTAGCATCAAACAGT
The DNA here is from genome assembly GCF_042684125.1 of Paenibacillus rhizoplanae. Lineage (NCBI taxonomy): Bacteria > Bacillati > Bacillota > Bacilli > Caryophanales > Paenibacillaceae > Paenibacillus > Paenibacillus rhizoplanae. The sequence continues at coordinate 50,436 of NZ_JBHUKY010000031.1, forward strand.
CTTAAAAAGTACCCACTAGAGGTATATAGTGGGTGGAGCTGTCTTTCTCCGATTCTTCTCACCTGGTATAGGCCGAGAAGGGTATCTTCTTCAAATAGCTCATTCAGCAATCTTTTAACAGTGCCCACACTTAATCCAGAAAATACCTAATGCTATAACTTTCATTGCAGTCTAATGCTTGACGATATACGATTTTATCTACTACATCTATATTTATCCACTTGTCTTTGGCCGTATTAAACACAGTCTTGAACCTTATACTTGATTCAGATTCCGATAATATGGCCCATACTTGATACGACACAATACTTTACAATCACCTGCGTGTATCCTCTTTAACGGTAGCATCCAATGGCAACTCGCTAAACAAAACTTTTCTGCACCTCATTGATTTCAAAGTTATATAGATCTTTTAAAACCTACGACAGCCGTTTGAACCTTTGACCACCAACAAATAACACGGAAATTTGATATTGTCTATTTTCGTCAATGCCCATTGCAAAATGGTACCTCGCCACACTGTTCCTCGCACGTGAAGGAAATGCCCAATCCAGGTTATCTCAAGTACGTTAGCAGTAAAATTGCTCACCGTCACTGAGTAAGATTGCTTTCTTCGTGGACTTGGTGGACTTCGCGATCCCGAAACTATTTAGCATTTTCTCGCATGATCACGCTTCTAATTTGGGTATATAATTCACTCTACGCCATCACCTCAGAAATGATTCATATTTATTAATAAATAAATTTTCTAATGGACGACATAAAACTGCAGCACGCACTGGTTTAAAGTCGGACAACTTTTACAATACTCTGGATCTGACGCTTACTACTGGTAGCTTTTGCGGTCTGTCGTACGGCACTTAAGTTCTTGACCGGCCAGACAGACGTACACCTCTCGCTCCGCGTAAAAATTAAACTTCCATTTTGGGAACAGCTCTTGATTGGAATGGAATCTCCGGTGGGTAATAGCGGGGGAAAAATTTCGGCTTTGCAGACCGCAACAAGTCGGTGTTGTTAAATACCTTGAATCTAGCGCAATGATCCCCATTCAAAATCCAAAAATCCCCTACTGACAAACCATACTCAACAAATATGTCAAGAAATAATAGACATTTCAGGGCGTAACATATTCATCCGTTATTAAGATTGTATTTCATCCTGGTCCGGTGGTCCAAAAAATGCCTTCGGGTTTACCGTCAAAAATAGTTTCCTGTACAATAAAGAATTAACGCGGTGCCGTGTGAAATCAAAATCACATAAAGAAGACTGTCGGGACTTCGTCGACAGCCTTGCGCTAAATCTACGATTTAGTATTTAAAGTAATGCTCCCCATACAGTGACAGAACTCCATCATTTCACCTGTATGTTTTATGTTTAATGATGTGCCTTTAGTATCAATAATCTTTAAAAAAATGAATAACCTATAAACATTGCAAACTAATTTTCAATTGACACATTCATAGGAGAATATTGATAAGTTTTATCATTTGAAATTACTATTAAACTAAATTCCCCTGCCTTTTTCAGTTCTTCAGTCGGAACATTAAAGGAGTACCCACTATTTGTCAAGTTAATATTATTATATGCTGATGATACACTCTCACGTGCAATACCATAATTACCAGAGTAGTATTTCTCTCCAACTTTCAAATAGATGCCACCCGCAACAGTTTCATTAGTTTTATCTAGTGCCCAACCAACAATATTTGTTATTTTGCTATCTTCACTCAGATTTGCTTTTCCTTGCTCTTTGATAGGCTGATTATTAATATAATCTATCCATCCCGTAGGATTCTCAACTTTAGGCAAATTCTTATATTCACTATAATCAACCAGGCTTTCTTTACTATTTTGCAATATATACATACTGTGGTCCCACATTCTCTCAACATTCTCAAAAATAACAACATCAGGATTCACTAATTCCACCAAATTTTGAATTTTATCTAAATTATCCGCATGAATAAAAGTAAGTTCTGAAAAACTTTCTGCCAGTTCCGGAATTAAGAAACCATAAAAATAGCTATCTCCAAGAATAAGTGCTTTAGGTAAATTCTTATTCAAGTTTTTATAGGAATACGTTACTATCGAATTTCCTAAATTCAACTCATCAAAAATATCATTATTAGTCTGGATTGCAGTAGGAACTTTATTATATTTCAGATCATAATCTTCTTCAGAAAATGGTACTGAATTATAAACCTTGGTTTCACGATAATATTTTTCAATAGTAAAGTCATTCCATGATAAAACATTAACCGTAGGTAAGTATTTTTTTACCCTATCCATAAGTTCTAAATAGCCAATAAAAGCACCGTATTTATTCCAGTGTGCATTATCATAACGTGGTGAATATACAGTTGCCTTTGATTTTGCAGCAATCAATGCTTTCTCGGGAGTGAAAAAATCCAACGAAGTATTACCTTCGATGTATTGTTTCAACATATTTGTTCTGCTAACGTTGCCCACTTTCTTAATTGTTTTGGGATAATTTTCAGGGTATATTGTTTTTTTATCCAAGTTAAACATAGTTAAAAATGGTATTTTTTTATTGATTAGATATCCATTTATTTTTTCTAGCGAATCTCCCCAAGCTTTAAGATCGGCATTACTAGGCAAATTCAAGTGCTGAAAGTCTTTAATTATGTCCGGAGTCACATAATACAACCAGTTGTTTTCCCCAATAATTGTGTCTTTTTTTGTTAATTCTCCAAAAACAACATATTGCAGCTTGGTATTAGTCATTACTAACCTATCCCTTAGCCCCATATTATCATTAAACCAAGTTTCAAAGTCTTTTATAAAGTGAAGATTTATATCTCCGGTAGGTGATTTAAATGCAGGAAAACTGGCTAATACTCTGTTTTCAGCGGTTGACACTTTCCCACTCGTTTTATTCACAAAAATTAAAGGCACAGATATTACTGCAATAAACATCAAAACCATCAAAATATTTAAATTTCTAGAAGATTTCATATCAATTTCCCCTTCAAAAACGGAAATATATAAAAGGATTATAGGTAGAAGTTGCTAAAAACATCATGCTTATTATCAAAATTATAATAGCATACATATTTTGAATAATCATACTAAATATACTATGATCTCCAAAATCTCCAATAGTTTTTTTGAAATACTTCGATATTGGAATAGAGGCGATTACGGCTAATACAAGTGTAGTAATAACCGTTGGGCTCAAATAATATCCAACGCTAAAAGCAGCATTAGTAGAATTACTAAATCCAAACATCACCTTTAAATAATTGATTGCCTGCGTTAAATTACTGGCTCTAAACAATACCCATCCTATGATTACAATTAGAGTTGTATAAAACCAAGAAGCTATCTTAAGCGAACGGATGTCAAAACCCTTATTTTTCAAAATACGTTCTACAATAAGAAATAGTCCGTGCCATAATCCCCATATAACAAAATTCCAAGCAGCTCCATGCCAAAGTCCGGTTACAAAAAAAACAATCAATAAGTTAAAGTAAACATTACCTCTTCTATTACCTCCCAGAGGAATATAGAGATAATCTCTAAACCAGGAAGATAGTGAAATATGCCATCTTCTCCAAAACTCAGTCACTGACTTCGATACATATGGATAGTCAAAATTTTCCTTAAATTTAAACCCGAACATTCTAGCTAATCCGATGGCCATATCGGAGTAACCAGAAAAATCAAAGTAAATTTGGAATGTATAACATATTGCTCCTACCCATGCAATAGCTGAAGTGTTTTGATCTGCGGATAAGGAAAATATATTATCAGCTACTTGTCCTAACGTATTAGCTATAATCACTTTTTTGCCAAGCCCCATAATAAATCGCCTAACACCATAAGCAAAATCATCTACAGTTGTTAATCGTGAGTCTATTTGGTCATGAACATCTACATATCTAACAATTGGACCAGCAATTAGTTGGGGGAAAAATGCTTTAAACAATGCAAATTTCAATAAATTCTTTTGAACCTCTACTTTATTTAAATATAAATCAATTACATAGGATAGTCCTTGGAACGTAAAAAATGAAATACCGATTGGTAAAATAATGTTCTTCAATGGTATTTCAAAACCAGAAATACTATTAAAACTAGAAAGGAAGAAATCGAAATATTTAAAATAAAATAGCAATCCGCAGTTTGCTGCTACACCCATAAGCATTATAAATCTACTAGCTCGATTACCCTTTTTCTTAGATAAATGAAGAAGTAATCCGAATCCGTAGTTAATCAAGATGGACAAGATTATTACGAATACAAATTTCGGTTCTCCCCAAGCATAAAAAGCTAAGCTTGCTATTAATAAAAGTCCATTTCTATAGCTTTCCTTTATTAGATAGTAAACAAGTAGCAAAACAGGAAGAAAGCAAAACAAAAAAATAGAGGAACTGAAAACCATCAGGTATTACCTCTTTCCACAAGTTTTGTTGCTAACCTTTTTAAGCTTAAGATACTAAGCTTTTTATTCTTTTAAGTCTGTTAATCACAGAAGATGGTAAATACTTTTTCATTGCCATCTTTAGTTTATTTTTAATAGACTTTTTAACAATCGGTCGCTTCCGCAAATCAGATAAGACGCCGTAATGGGCATTCCCACCACGCATTCTGAAGTATTCAATATTAATTGTTCTAAGCATATAATAAAGATTAGTTACCTCAATTCTCGCGTATGAGTCCGCCATCAACCAAGCTGGATAATAACCCTCGTGTTGCGCAACAAAAGGATAAATTCTCTCAATGGCATGTAGAATTGTACCATCATTATTATTAGGTTCTTTAGGAAAATCTTCGTATTTCCATTCATAATTTATTAATGTGGCGAGCGCCTTTGGTCTAAACCAGAACATTGTTCCCAGAGGAGCAATTGGTTCCTTATTAGGATCCATGTTTACTTTCAGCTTTAATTTATCCGCTAACTGCACTGTGGTATTAAAGTTATTACTCCACTCGCACCCAATAGTAGGATAAAAATCAGCATGATTAGGAGGAGGCGGAGACATAATGCCCAATCTCGGATTTTCTTCGAATGTGTTAATGATGTTATTAACAAAGTGACTGTTTTTCAATACATTTTCAAAACACTTATAGGCAAAAGATTCACCTTTAATATATGGCTCTAATTGTTTTGTTTTCTTATCGTGTGCAAAACAAACATAATCATAGTCAAGCAAAAAATCTTTACAACCAACTAATAATGCACTTATATCTCTACCTCTATTTCCAATCAAAATAACTTCTACTTTTGCAACATTCATTTGCTCAAACGCAGTTTCGATCAATCTTTTTTTAGCTTCTGTATTAGTAGTTATATAAACGTCCGTTTCTGGAGGCATTGCTTGAGCATAGTGAAGACAATAATCTATTAAATCCTCAAAATATATATGCATTACTAATGCAATTTTTTTCTTACTTGAACCTTGATTTTCGTTTTTAGATGAAGAAGTTGACAAGATGTAGTTTAAATTCATAGCATTCTTGATATCAGTTTGATTATTCGTTCGTAATATATTATCCCAAATTAGATTAACATCATAATCAGTTTTGTTTTTTATAAATTCATAAAGCTCTAAGGTTTGTTCACCGGTTGTATTGTTAATAAAATCAGCAATTTGATGAAAAAAGCTTCTGCGTTTAAATATTGGGCACTTTCTATTTTTAACCAATTCTAAAGGGCTCATAAGCATAGGATGAAATACATGTTTTTCCAAATCGTTTGTATTTACATAAACATCCCATTTGAATCCTTTATCACTAAAAGTTTTTGTGAAAATCGCTTCATGGAAACCGATTGCTTCTTCATAAGAGTTAATCATTTTCATTTCGTTCCAATATCGCTTAAACTCATAACTTTTCAGCATAGTATTACGAACAACAATAAAATGAGATTGTATATGTTCTGGCGTATATCCATATTTAATAGTTCCAAATGGGTCATGGCTCATTTTGTGGTATTTTGTTATTCCCCAAAAATCCAAGTCTCTCTTATCCATCTCATCAAACATTTCCTTAAAAGGATATATTGGACCAAAGATAGTAGAGTTAAATAGAACAAGTTCACTATAATTTTGAAGAACTTCATCTCCTATATATTCCATTCCTTCTTTATATGCCCACACATCAAATCCTTTGTTATCCCTAACTAAAACTTTATCTGTTAAAAGTAGTAATTTGGCTCTTCCTTCAACAGTTAGTTTCCCGTTACAAACTACTAGTAAGTCCTTTAAACTTTTTTTAATATCTGAAAGTAATTTTATTACGTATTCATCTACAATCCCATCTTCATCATAAAAGAAAAATACACCTAAACGATTATTGTCATGAACCAGCAAAACTAAATCCCCCTCATTCCTAATCGATTGATTCCTAACTATATTACTGTTTATAGTCATTTAGGATATCTTCTATTTTTTTACTATCTCCCCATATCCCAGGTGAATCATACGCTCTCTCGGGAAAGGCACCGTATTCAAGGCGTATTGAAAAATTATTAATCTTTAAAAACTCTTCTACTTTGTCCTTTAAGCTAATGGGAATACCAGAACAACAGTTGATGATCCCTTTGACTTTTGTTTGCATTGCAGCCAAAGAAATTTGTTCGGCCAGTTCCTCTATGGTAATGAAATCGTATTTATTTTCACCAGTAGTGAACGGAAATACTTCTTTCCCTTCCTCTTCTGCTTGAATAATTTTAGAGAACACAGATTTGCTTTTAGCATCATCGCCATAAATATAGAACGCCCTCAACCATTGGAATACAACAGCCTTATCCTGTAATAGTAGACTTAAGGATTGACGCAGACTATTTTTAGCAATTCCATACAATGAATGAGGATTAGTTGGGGTATCCTCATTTATCTCACCTTCAAAATATCCAATCTCATGCATTGTGCCCATAACAGCAACATGTTGCAACCCACCATCAACCATGCTGCGTATGAATTTATAGTGGGAGTATAGGTTTTGCAAATGCGACTCTGAATTATGAACGAACCCATCCCTCCAGGCTAAGTGTAGGCAGACATCGGGTTTGCCTAATTCTTCATAAATATTGTCATAGTCTGCAAAAATATTAAATTCAAATTTCTTTGCTCTTTCATCAATAAACTCTGTATTATAATCAACCGCAGATACTTGAACACCAAGATTCAGTAAGTACTTTACAACAAACCTACCTATATATCCTCCCGCACCAGTAACTAATATTGTTTTATTTTTATACATTTCCGCACTCCCAACTAAATAATAGTGTATATTTAATTACTCAAGCATTTTGGTAAGCCTCAAATACTTCATCAACTGTTCCTACCGCCTTAATTTCTCCTTTATCTAGCCAAATGGCATTCCTGCAAACCTTTTTCACTTGCTCAAATGAATGTGACACTAATATTAGAGTGGCTCCCGCTGAAGTCATTTTATCCATTCGTTCTTCACATTTTTCCTGGAATGCAGCATCGCCTACTGCCAAAATTTCATCAACAATAAGTACATCTGGATCAACTATTGTAGCAATAGAAAAACCCAGTCTGGCAATCATCCCAGATGAAAAATTCTTCAATGGAACATCTACAAAGTCGTGTAATTCTGAAAATTCTATAATATCCTCATATCGTTCTATCAAGAACTTTTTAGAATAACCCAACAGTGCACCATTAAGAAATATGTTCTCTCTTGCTGTTAATTCCATATCGAATCCCGCTCCCAACTCGATTAAAGGAGCAACCGACCCCAGAACAGAAACCTTACCGGTAGTAGGACGGAAAATTCCAGATATAATCTTCAAAATCGTGCTTTTTCCAGACCCATTGCTTCCTACTATGGCAAATGAATCACCTTTTTCAACCTTAAATGATACATTTTTCAGGGCATAGAATTCATCATGATTGACATCACGTTTCAGTAATTTTATAAAATATTCCTTAAGACTATTTATTTTCTCTTTTTCCAAATTAAATTTCATTGAAACATCAGTTACTTCAATTGCATAGTCCAATGTAGTCCAATTCCTTTCATTGGTTTCAAATGTGAAGAACAAAATTTTTCTGATTCTTATAAAAAATCGTTAAACCAAGCCCTAGTGAGATCAAAGAAAACAGAATACACATAAAGTTTGTGTGAAAATCAGGAAGCTGATTATATAACACGACATCACGGAATGCTTCAACATAATAATACAGTGGATTACTATAAATTATTGTTTTTACATAATCAGGAACAATACTAATGGGATAAAAAATAGGAGTGAGATATGTCCAAGCCGATAATAATATGGTATAGAGGTGTAGCATATCTCGAAAATACACTGCTAAAACAGACATAATTAGCCCCATACCAATTGAAAAAATCAAAATACACAAAAGAGGAAAAGGAAAAAAAAGAGCCTCAGGGGTTATTTTCACTCCAGTAAATAATATAACGATAAAAATAGCTACTAAAGAAAATAAAAGCGTCACAAATGATGAAAGCACTCTGGAAACAGGGAAAATGTACTTAGGTACGTATACCTTTTTAATTAAGGAGCCTCCACTCAATATTGAAGTCATCGACATTGAAGTTGATTCAGAGAAAAATGTAAATATAATCTGTCCCGATAACAAATATACAGGATAGTTAGGGATATCAAACTTGAAGAAACTAGAAAATACAGCAGTCAATACAATCATCATCAGTAATGGGCTAAGCAAACTCCATAAATAACCCAAAAACGATCGTCTATATTTAACTTTTAAGTCGCGTGCTACAAACTCACGCAACAACCCTTTATATTTCCAGAAATTTTTTAAATATCTCAATTGAAATCATTCCTTATTCTTATCTCTATTTATCATCAAATTCATAAGCGATTTTTTTCATGTAGGATTCTAAGGAAATCATCCAGTGCGGCAGGCGAACGAATCCATTAATATCCAACGCCCTTTTTGACATAGTAGAATTTTTAGGGCGTATTACATTAACCGGGTACATATCAGTGGTAATAAAATTCACTTTTATTGGAAGATTAGCTAGTCTAAATATCTCAACTGCAAATTCAGCCCAGCTACAAAAACCTTCATTCGTAGCATGATAAACTCCATATTTTTCAGTCTTTATCATGCTAACTATTAATTTAGAAAGATCAGCAGTATACGTTGGAGATCCCACTTGATCAGATACTACATCGACTGACTCCTGTTTCTTACCAATTCGTAACATGGTACTAACAAAATTTTTTCCGCTAACTCCGTAAGCCCATGAAGTTCTTATTATGAAGAACTTATCAGTTTTTCTCATCACTTCGAACTCGCCGTCTAATTTTGATCTACCATAAACTGAAAGGGGACCTGGTTTAGAATCAATCTCATATGGTTCTGCACTATCACCGGAAAAAACATAATCTGTACTTATATATACAAGCTTTGCGTTAATACTGTTGCACAACATTGCAATATTGCCTGTGGCATCAACGTTTATACGTCTGCATTTCTCGACTTCCAATTCTGCCTTTTCAACATCCGTAAAAGCGGCGGAATGAATCACAACATCTGGCATGTACTCCAAGAATACATCCCTTGTAGATTGAAAATCAGTTAAATCCAACTTGTTTATATCCAGCCCCTTGTATTTAAACCCTTCATTTTCCAACTCAAGAATTACATCTGAACCAAGTTGTCCTTTTGCTCCGGTCACTAAAACTCTCATATATTTTGTACTCCTAAGCATATCAGCATATTTAAAGCACCGTAAGTTTGAATGTTGCTTTCTACACTAAAGAACTCCCAATTGATATTCACCGTTTTTCACTCGATTCAGCCAAATCTGGTTATCGAGATACCACCTTATTGTCCTACGGATACCTTCTTCAAACATAACTGTAGGTTCCCAATTTAATTCATCTTTCATTTTATTTGGATTTATAGCGTATCTTTTGTCATGCCCCAATCTATCTTCAACATATTGAATTAAAGTACTAGGTTTCCCAAGTTCATCTAAAATTATTTTAATTATATCAATATTTGTTTTTTCATTATGTCCGCCAACATTGTAAACTTCTCCAGCCTTACCGGAATGAAGTACAATATCAATCGCAATACAATGATCCTCTACATAAAGCCAATCTCTCACATTTAATCCATCCCCATAAACAGGAAGCGTTTTATCTTCCAGGGCATTCGAGATCATAAGCGGTATAAGTTTCTCTGGGAACTGATAAGGCCCATAATTATTTGAGCATCGTGTAATCGAAGTGTTTAATCCAAAAGTCTCATGATAAGCTCTCACAAACATATCCGCTGAAGCCTTACTTGCAGAGTATGGGCTATTAGGTGCAAGAGGAGTTGTTTCTTCAAAGTACCCGGTTTCTCCCAAGGAACCATAAACCTCATCAGTGGATACTTGAATATATCTAGCATCTGGATTAGAGACCCAATGATTCTTTGCAGCATCCAGCAATGTCTGTGTACCAAGAATATTGGTTTCCAGAAAAACTTGAGGGTTGACAATACTACGATCCACATGAGACTCAGCAGCAAAATTCACTACAGCATCAGGCTGGTATTCATCAAAAAGGCCATTAACCAACTGTGCATCGCAAATATCTCCCTTAACAAATACATGAGACTCATTTCCTTCAATACTTTTAAGGTTATCCAAATTGCCTGCATACGTTAGAGAATCAAGATTAATTATTTTGTAATGTGGATATTTCGAAACCATGTGTAATACAAAATTACTACCGATAAACCCTGCGCCACCTGTAACCAATATAGTCTTTGGAGCTTCACTTTCTTGCTCACTATCTACCATCTGATTTTTGTTAATAGCCAATTCATTCTTCCCCTTAATATTAAAATATGACACTCATTAAAAACTGCAGAGATTAAAATCCTAATTCCTTCAACGTCTTTAGTCCCTTATCTTTCTCAGAAAGAAGTACATCCTTAATATCATTTAAGTGCCAATCGATGTTCAATTCCGGATCATTCCAGAGTATGCCACTTTCAAATTCAGGACGGTAGTAATTAGTACACTTGTACACAAATTCCGCTTCATCAGATAAGACCACAAATCCGTGTGCAAAACCTTCAGGTACATAGAATTGCTTTTTATTATCACCCGATAGTAATACACCATGCCATTGTTTATATGTGGGGGATCCTTTCCGTAAATCGACAGCAACATCAAAAACTTCACCGGATAAGACTCTAACTAATTTCCCCTGAGGATATTGGGTCTGGAAGTGCAAGCCCCGGAGAACACCTTTTTTTGATTTCGACTGATTATCCTGAACAAAAGTCATATCTAAACCTTCAGACTTAAAATCATTAAAATTATAAGTTTCCATAAAGTATCCTCTATCATCCCCAAAAACCCGGGGTTCAATAACCACTAAATCTTCAATATGCGTTTTAATAAAATTGAAATGTCCCATAAGTCCCTCCGATAGTAACATTTTTCGCTTATTTAAGTAGAAAATATAAATTCTCAGATGAAATCATCAGCAACCTGTACTAAATATTTACCATATTCGGTTTTCAAGAGTGGTTTCGCCAAAGTTAGTAACTGATCCTTTGAAATATATTTTTTCTTAAATGCTATCTCCTCCAAACAGGCGACATACAGCCCCTGTCTTTTTTGAATCGCTTCAACAAAGTTGCTTGCTTCCAGCATAGCATCATGAGTCCCCGTATCCATCCATGCCATACCTCTTCCCAACAGTTTAACGTTCAGCATACCTCTGCGCAAATATTCATTGTTAATCTCAGTAATTTCAAGTTCCCCTCGTGCTGAAGGTTTAATCCCCTTTGCAATCTCTACTACCTGATTGTCATAAAAATACAGACCAGGAACTGCGTAATTAGACATAGGATTCAGCGGCTTTTCTTCTATTGATAAAACTTTACCATTCGCATCCGATTCAATTACCCCGTATGCCTCTGGGTTCTTAACAAAGTAACCAAAAATCGTGGCACCACTTTGTATTTCAGCAGCTTCTTTAAGAAATTTACCAAAGCTCTGTCCATAAAAAATATTATCTCCAAGTATCAGTGAGACAGGTTCCCCTCCAATAAATTCTTCACCTATAATGAATGCTTCTGCTAAGCCCCTTGGTTCATCTTGTATAGCATAGGAAATTTGTAATCCTAAATGACCACCATCTCCGAACAACTCTTTAAAACCCTTTATATCTCTGGGAGTTGAAATAATCAAAATCTCTTGAATTCCAGCAAGCATCAATACTGACATAGGATAATAAATCATAGGTTTATCATAAACCGGAATAATTTGTTTAGATATGGCAATTGTTAGAGGGTAGAGTCTTGTTCCAGAACCTCCAGCTAATATAATCCCCTTCATAACAAAATAAACCCCTTTCGACAATCAAGTAGTTTTATGTATTTCCTCATTCTGTAAAAATCATTTTTTACTAACTCTAAGAGCCTGCATATGCTAAAATATCCTCGTACCTACAGATAAAGGAGATTATAAACGTGTCGAAACCAGTATACGGTAAAAATGCGGTTCAGTCGAGAAATGTTGACAAGATATCCAGTTACATATGGGCGTTAGCGATTGGGTTCATTGTTTTTTTGGTCTGGGCCCCGTTTCAAGTGGGATTATTTAATGGGCAGCAGATTGACTTTGAAAAGCCGGTCTATCAGTCTTCACTGCTGAGCAGCCTGTTGCTTCTGGTATGGGTAGGCTTGTACTTCACCAAGTTCAGACTGGAGGGACAGCGTGATATGCTGGCTGTTGCCTCGCTACTACTGCCTGCTACTTACGCGTTGTCGCTTATTGGCGCTGCTTCGCATTATATGGCGATGAATCTGCTGTTTGTGCAGAGCATGTATGTCGCAGTATTCATTATAGCGTTATATTTGCTCCAGCAAAAGCAACTAAATGTTGTCATTCAAAATGCTATTCTGGCGATTGCTTATTTCATCGTCGGTTTCGGTCTGTTAAACTGGCTTGGCAGTTGGAAATTCGCGGGTGGGCTGGTAGGCTGGTTCTCGAATACGGTGCGTGGTGATAAATATTTGGATGCTGTCATGACGGACTCTAACGGGCTGCGTCTGACCTCTATTTTCCAGTATGCCAATACTTATGCCGCCTTCCTCATGGCCTTCCTGTTCGTAGCGGTTTTTGCCCTGGTTCGCTCCAAAAAGTGGTACGGCATGCTGACCCACAGCTTCATGCTGGTTCCGATTATTGTATCTCTGCTGCTGACCTTGTCCCGTGGGGGACTTGTTATGCTGCCGGTAGTGTTCATCCTGCTCCTGCTGTTCTTGAAGCCTGCACAGCAGATTCTCTGGATTATTCATCTGGCGATATCCGGCCTTGCGGCTCTGCTGGTTACCAACCCGCTAACTACACTTGGCACAGAGTTAAATACGGCTTATACCTCATCAGCTGCACTTAAGGCCTGGGCCTATCTGATTGGCGCCTCGGCAGTTGTTGCCGTACTAGGATGGTTGATTCAACGTTATATTGCACCATGGCTGTATGGGAAGCTGGGGAGCTCAGAATCCCGCAAATTCACCGGAATGTGGATTCCGCTCGGCTCAGTCATAGCTGTGGCTATCGTTGCTTTCCTGCTTATCGGAACAGGCTTGAAAAGTGTTTTACCGGATAATATCGAGACACGGCTGGAGAACATCAACTTCAAGCAACACAGTGTACTTGAACGCTTTACTTTCTATAAGGATGCCATGAAAGTAGTGAAGGATTATCCGATTCTCGGATCAGGCGGCGGCGGTTGGGCTTCCTTATATGAAGAGTACCAGAACAACCCTTATATAAGCCGTCAGGTTCATAACTTCTTCTTGCAGTATTTGATCGAGGTCGGGATTGTCGGGTTCATTGTTTTTATGGGCTTTATCGGATATATTTTCTACAAATACATTCGTGCCTACCTGAAACGTGACAAGGATGAGTTCAATAACGGATTCTTCTTCTACATTATTGCGCTGTCTATCCTTGTACACAGTCTGCTGGACTTTAATATGAGTTACGCATTCATGGGTATTCTGGTGTTCATCGGTTTGGCTGGTATGGGCGCTGTAATGGATAACAACCCCCTCCCCCAGAGCTGGAACAAAGCCGGCATTCGGATGGGATACATGGCTGTCCTGACCATCGGGACGGTATTCCTGCTGTTCCTGTCGATCAGCTACATCGGGTCCAGCAATGCTGCGCTCAAAGGTAAGAACTTAGTTTCGGTTAGTACTTCTTACGAGGAAATCAAAACTCCTTTGGTCAAAGCATTAGATGCCCGTCCATACCATCCGGAAGCAGCATTATACTTGTCCACTCTTGACATGCAGGTATTCAAGCAAACCCAAGACGAACAATATCTGGCTGAAGCGTCCAATGTATTGACTCGCGCTTTGAAAGATGAGCCTTACAACAAAAATCTGTTGGCTCAATTGGCCAGCTATTACGATCTGAAGGGCCAGCCTGATATGGCATTGGCAGTATATAGTGACAATGCCTACAAGTTCAACTGGGATATTACATGGTATGAGTCATTGATTAACCGTGCTCAGACGCTTGCTGCGGCGGCGGCTGAGCAGAAGGATGAGGCTAAGAAACAGGAATTCATTACAAGCGGTCTGGACGTATACAAGCATGTAGTGGATGGCGTGGAGCATTTGAAAACCTTGCCGCCTGAGCAGTTGCAAGGCCGTCCGTTCTCGGTTACCCCTGCCATTGCACTAAATGTAGGTAAGCTACAGGTCATCTCAGGACAAAATGATGTAGCTGCTGCTACGTTGAAGCTTGGGTTGAGTGAAGATTACAGTGATACCACTAACCGTGAGGTAGCCCGCTGGTATTTGGCGGCACTGAAGAAAGCAGGAGCAGCAGTAGATCAGCCAGTCTATGACAAGCTGGTTGCCGCTGATCCGGCTGAGGCCGCAGCCATTGAGGCTATTGTGAATACGCAGTACTGATCGCATTAACAGAACAGATATACAAAAAAACGGCTTACTGTCTGAATACAGTGGGCCGCTTTTTTTGATGATATAAGGAAGAGTGGATAAGAATGCGAATGAAGATTAGCGATAGTATACTTATCTGCTAAACAGTCTCTCTTCGTCCTCGATAACCTGCTTCAAATACTCCAGCAGCCCTTCCTTAAGCTCTTCATGCTGAAGTGCGTAGTGAATGCTTGTCTGGATGAAACCCATCTTCTCGCCGACGTCATGCCGTCTTCCTTCAAAGTCATAAGCAATAATCCGCTCTACTTCACTTAAACGGGAAATGGCATCTGTAAGCTGAATCTCGCCGCCTACCCCTACCTGCTGTTCACCCAACATATCGAAGATACGCGGAGTCAGGATATACCGTCCCAGAATTGCCAGGTTGGATGGGGCTTCCTCACGCTTTGGCTTTTCTACAAGCCGGTTGGCTTTGTAGACACGTTCTGCTAATTCAGATCCGTCTACCACCCCGTAACGGGAAACATCCTCCCAAGGTACGGGTTGAACGCCGACAATGGATGATCTGTACTGCTCGTACACTTCAATCATCTGCTTCAGGCAGGGTTTGTTCGACTCCACGATGTCATCCCCCAGCAGGACGGCGAAGGGCTCGTTGCCGATGAACTTACGGGCGCACCAGATGGCATGTCCGAGGCCGCGCGGTTCTTTTTGGCGGATGTAGTGAATGTCTGCCATTTCTGAAGATTTGCGTACCGATTCCAGCAGCTCCCACTTCTGCTTCTCTGCCAGATTGAATTCCAGTTCGAATGAATTATCGAAATGGTCTTCGATTGCGCGCTTGCCTTTACCCGTCACAATAATAATATCTTCAATCCCGGAAGCAACCGCTTCTTCAACAATATATTGAATCGTCGGTTTGTCTACGATGGGCAGCATTTCTTTGGGCATCGCTTTGGTCGCAGGCAGGAAGCGGGTTCCCAGACCGGCAGCAGGAATAATCGCTTTACGGATCTTCATCTCATAGCTCCTTTAACAGATATACTCATAATCTCAATTATAACAGTTCCTGCTGCTTTTGGGCAGCATATGAGACAGGGACAAACAGGGAGAAGAGCTCCAGATGAACACCCGGAGTTGATTGTCTCATTGAATATTGTTATAACAGCACTATACAGGCACTTCCATTCGAAGAGGAGGGTATCATGTTAGACTTATCCAGTCCGGTATGGCAACAGCTTCACGGCCCTTTTGGTTCGGCTGAAGCGGTCCCTGGCTTGTTGCAACAGTTGCAGAAGGACTATACCGCAGAGATTAAAGATGAGCTCTACTGGGAGCACCTGTTCCATCAGGACACGATCTACAGTAGCACCTATGCCTCGTTGCCATATTTGTCGGAGCTCGCCAGGCAGTCGAATGATCCCGAAGTAAAATTGGATATCTACGTGACTTGCGGAATCTTCGTGGCAAATCAGCAGACAGTGAACAGCGGACAGCTTCCTGCTGAATTTGCTCACCAGAACCCGCCGCTTGCTGAGGAACTTGTACGGGGGATTTATACAGCCTACCTCATCGCTGTTGAACATCTGGGCGAGCTATCAGAAGAAATCTTCCGCTATGCAGAAGCGGCTCAAAAGGATGACCAGGAGAAGCGATACATCCTCGCTGCGGATGCTGCTTACCGGGGAGATCGGGTAGTTGCAGGTATATTACTTACCTATTCGGAAGGCGACGAGTATATGGTCGGATGCCCGAGCTGTTATGAGGAAATGTATATTTGGCCGAATGAGAACAGCCTCGGGATGACCGCCTATTCTGACGACCCGGTATTCAACGGCAAGGAGAATGGTCAAGCCGTTACGCCTTCCGCGCTTGGCAGCGTCAGTTCGGAAGACAGCCCGTTAGCACGCCTATGGCAAGCAGCTCATGCCATCAAGAACGGTCAGCTGATGGAGCAACTGCCTTATCTCACCGGAAAGGTGAACTGCCCGGCCTGTGGTGAAGCTCTGGACATCTGGCCGGAGCTGTTGCCGTTGTAAGAAAGAGCTGATGGGTAAAAGGTTTGGTTGGCCTGGATATTGTGGAGGATACAAAAACAGGCCCGGAAGAATATCGGGAGCCATCTGGTTGGATGCCCCCGGTAACTGCCGGGCCTGTTATTATGTCCTTAGGTGATTATGTGCGCGAAACGCGCGAAAACAAGTCCACCCTCAGGGGAATGGGTCTAATTCATTTACTTCGCATTCACCAACTGCCCACGGGTTACCCCGAGCTGGTTAGTGGCCTTCAGGCTCTTCCATACCTGCGTACCGGAGATTTCGCCACGCAGTGCGCGGCTGTAAAGACTGATGACCTCTGCAACCTGCTCTGGAGTCTCCTCCAGGAACTCTACACGGAAAGAAGCTACGCCTAGCTCACGGAAGTTATTGAGGTATTCAGCGCCCGACTGCTCTACCGCGTTATAGACGGTGTTGCGGCATCCTTCATCCACTCGGACGGGATGGGACATGCCGATCCGGTCCTGTAGCGAGGCCCGCTGTTCTTCACAAGGACGGCCACAGTTCGTGTAGTCCGTACCTTCACTCATGAAGGTACAGTAGACACAATGTTCTGTATGGAACATCGGCAGATGCTGGTGGATGACAACCTCCATGCGGGAGGTGTCGCTGTGCCCGAGCAGATCAACCATCTGCTGAATATTCAGGTCATACGACGGTGTCACCATGTCACAACCGGCATCCAGGAACAGATCCACAGCTCTGTGATTGGCGATATTCAGCGAGAAATCGCCAATCAGCCGGGGATGCGCAGCCTCCGGGTGCTCCATGCGGTGGCGCAGGTAATAATACAGCGCGCCGGTGTTGCGGACCAGCACAGCATCCGGCTTAAGCCGCAGGATGTTGGCATGGTAGCCATTCTCGTTCGGCATATGGATGCGTGGTGTGGCCAGCGCAATGCTGGCCCCTGCAGCCCGCACAGCGTCTACTGCCGCCGGGAACTGCTTAATGAACTCGAAATCGGCGTATATATTCGTCACGCCGGCTTCGAGCGCAGCCTGCACCTGCGGCAGGCTGCGGCACAGCGCGGTGAGCTCCGCCTCACCGCCAAGCACGCCCGCGCCATCTCCTGCGGCGATGGCGCCCACTGCGGCGCCCCTGCGGGAGGCGCCGCCGTAGACCTCTACCTCCCGTTTCACATACACGGGAGGCTTAGGGCGCTCGCCCGCAAGCAGCTCCACCGCCTGGCGGCGGATGCTGTTCAGCTCGCGCATGGGCACAATTACGTCGCCTTGCAGATGCGACTCCAGCGCTTCAAGCTGGAACAGGGTCCCGCCCAGGCGGCCGAATTGTTCTTCCAGCAGCGCGGTATCCATCGGACGCTTCTGCGCGGTCTCCAGCGCCAGCTCCGAATCCACACGGACAGTGACGTTCTTCTGAACGTCTGTCCACCAGGTCGTCAGCCTCTCGCCTACGCTGCCCTGCACTCTCACATGAACCGGGAATACCCTGTAGGGCTTCTCGGTCTCGTAGGACTGGCGCAGCGCCTTGTCGAGCGCCGGGTCGTTCGTCTTCCAGATGCGGTCTCCCACATGCAGACGGCGCAGATCTACGTCACTGCGGCCGGGTACGATATCAATAATCCAGCCCTCACCGGCTTCGCCTTCCAGCTTGACACCCTTGCGGCGCAGATCGTAGATGCGGCCGCCTTCTTCCTTCTTCGTCGGATCTCCGGCGTCGAACACAATGCCGTCTCCACGTTTAAGCGGAGCATGAATGCGGCAGACCACGCCATCACGCAAAATCTGCTCCACGGTGCCCAGGTACACGCCCCGGCTCTTGGGGAAGGTACCATCGACTAATTTTTTATTATTGGTGCCTTCAAGGAAACCGTTCGTGAACCCGCGTGAGAAGCTCTGTTGCAGCTCACGCATATCCTCCTTCGAGGTAGGCGTCCAGTTACCTTCAAAATACTTATCAATCGCCTTACGGTACTTACTGACCACATTAGCGACATACTCCGGGGTTTTGAGCCGGCCTTCGATTTTGAACGAAGTCACTCCGGCTTCAATCAGCTCCGGCATCAGGTCGATGGCGGCAAGATCCTTCGGAGACAGCAGGTAGGTCACATCGCCCATCGGCTTCACTTCACCGTCAATCATCAGATCATACGGCAGACGGCAAGCCTGGGCGCATTCCCCGCGGTTCGCTGAGCGTCCGCCCCACATTTCGGAGGTCAGACACTGACCCGAATACGACACGCAGAGCGCGCCATGCACGAATACCTCCATCGGCAGGCGGGCTTGCTCGCCAATCGTGCGGATTTGCTTCAGATTATTTTCACGGCCGAGGACTACGCGTTCCAGCCCCCATGGCTTTGTGAATTCCACCGCTTCCGGCGAGGTAATCGTCATCTGCGTAGAACCGTGAATCGGGAAGTCCGGAGAGATCTCGCGGATCATCTGCACCAGCCCCAGATCCTGAACAATAACGGCATCCACACCCGCATCCACGCAGGCATCAATCAGTCCCTTGGCATCCGGCAGCTCATTCTCGAACACCAGTATATTAAAGGTCAGGAACCCCTTCACTCCATAGCTGTGCAAAAACGCCATAATCTCTGGCAGCTCGTCCATCCGGAAGTTGTTCGCTCTCGCCCGTGCATTGAATTTCTCTACGCCAAAAAAGACAGCATCCGCCCCGTTCGCCACCGCTGCACGCATGCAGTCCCAATCTCCCGCCGGAGCCAGTAGCTCTACGTCTTCTCTGCGTATTCCTTGCTCTTTCATTTATATCCTCCCAAACCGCCTGTTCGGCGGGTCATTTACAGCTTTTTAACTTATTAATTGTATCAAATATCACACCTCAGCGCCATCTAAATGGCAAGAATTATATGAACACTTCCCCAGTTTGTCATCGCACAAAAAAAAGAATGCCCCGCTGCCAACCGGCGCACTGGACATTCTCTTTGACAACTCCCTCCTACTCCCCCGCCCACCCAAACGACCCCAGCACCCGCTCCAGCATCGCCTGCTGACTCGCCGTGGCGTTGGCGGTGTTCAGCGTGATAGTGAGCGTATAGACCACCTCATTGCGGCTGAACACAATGATTTTCGTGCCCACGGGGATGCTGTTCTTGGTCTGTTCTACCGTGAGTATGGTGGCTGGCATACCGGCGAAGGCGGTTTCTGTGATGCTTTTCACCTGCGGGCCCTTGGGATCTTGCTTGGTGTTCTGGTAATAGCTCTGCAGCTGGCTGACGGCATACTCCTGCGTGACCTCGGGGCTGGCATAGAGCTGGAACCGGCCGCCGGTGAAGCGGTATTCCACGCTCTGGCTCTCAAACAGATCCTGAACCGGGCTCCACAGCCGCGGAATATCGAGCTTGTAGCCGTAGGTCTTGGAGATCTTGGTGACCGACTTCTGGCTGAGCTGGGGATAATCCTCTGACGCCAGGCGTCCGAAGTTACTCTTCGTCTGGGCAAAATCAATATCGATCGAGTTCAGCACCTCTGTGAAGCGCGCCTGATCACCACTCTGCCCGGGTCCGGAAGCCGCGACATATTCAAAATAATAACGGTACCCGTTCTTCAGCAGCAAAATCTGATATTCGGTACTCCACCCGCTGCCCGGGTTAAGCCCGATCTCATTAATCAGCACCGGCTCACCGGAGACCTTGCCCGCTACGCTGTCCTTCAAGGTGTAGGCCTCAGCCACATAGGTGTCACGGAGCTGAGACAGCAGTTCCTGGTTCCAGCTTGCCAGCGTGGAGCCTGCAGGGGCGGAGCTTACTTTTACACGCAGGTAACTCCCCTGTTTGCCCGTATAGTAGAGCTGCTGGTCATCCGCACTCCAGTCGGCAGGGACCTTAAGCGCAATTCCGTAGTCATCGTTGTATCCTTCGCGCAGCCCGTTGCGGATCGTGGAGAGGTCGCGGATCGTTCGGTCTGAGGCGTCAAAAGAGGGCTGAAAAGAATTCAGCAGCGCCGCATATTTGCCCAGGTCCTTATAGTTGGCAGCATTGTCATCTGTCAGATAGATCTCATACAGCCTGCCTCCGGCATAATATTGCCTGCCCTCCCAGAGCGCGCCGCTAGAATCCTTGCTCACGGTCCGGGCGTAAGGAACCTTGGCCTTAGACACAGCCTCCCGGTCCAGCAGAATTTCTCCACCCTCTTCCGATGAGCGGACCAGATTCTCCAGCAGCCCTTCGGGATCGAGCGGAACGGTAAGCGGCGAAGCGTGCACCTCCAGATAGTACCCGTTCTCTGCACTCGTAAAAGTCGCTACGCTCTCATTCCCTGCGCTGTCGCCTACGACCAGCCCTGCCGGATAGTTCATGCTCCACTCCAGATAGCTGTTGCCGATCCGGGTTTTGCCGGCGTCACTGTCAATCCCACTTTGCGCTTCAATGCCTACTGCTGCCACTGGGGGAGATAACGTAACTAGTATCCCTCCGCCCTCCGCCGGAGTCATCCGCGCACCCAGCACCCCAGCCACGAACCTCAGCGGCACCATCAGCACACCGGATACCATGCGCGGCGGCGCGGCGAGCTTGATTTTGACGCCATCCTTCCAGGCAGTCGTGCTGCCTATTGTCATCGCCCCGGTATGCGGCCCGTACATAACCTTCACCACATCATCGCCTTGCAGGGAGACGGTGCTGCCGAAGGCTTTTTTAAAAATCCCCAGCGGGACCAGCAGCGTTCCATTCTCAGAAAAAGGCTTCGGAATCGTGACCGGCTTCCCGTTAACCGTTGCAGAAGCACTGCCCGCTTGAAGACTAAGCTGTAGCAATGCCCCCTCTGCCGCCCGGGCCTTTCCCACAGGAAATAGGCTGAGCAGCAACAATAGGACTACAATAACTGACACTCCGCGCCGTAGTTGTCCCGCCCTGCTGTCCGGTCCGGCTGTACCTGCCGCCTCCTCACTCTGTCGTCTGATCATCGGTCTCCCCCTCCGTCTTAGCGGCGTTCACCAGAGGATCACCTTGTCCAAGAACAAGGCTTCTGGCCACGATATCGCCGTCACTCTGCATCAGCAGCTTGACCACTGCCCCCGGCTTGTACTGTCTGAATAACTCATTAACATCGACAAGTGAGGTTACCCGGTGTCCGTCTATAGCGTACAGTGCATCTCCCGCCGTAATTCCTGCCTTGCGCGCTTCTGCGGTAAGCACCTTCGTCACCGTCAATGGCTCCTGCCCCGGTAGTCCGACAATTACAGGCCAGCTCTCCTCAAGCTCCACTCCAAGACTCGGACGCCGGACCTCTCCATATTGGAGCAGCTGATTCATGATGTACTTCACCGTATCTGCGGGAATCGAGAAGCCCATATTCTCCACACCCACGGCTGCGAACTTCATACTGTTGACCCCGAGTACCTCCCCCTTCATATTGACCAGCGGTCCTCCGCTATTGCCGGGATTGATGGCCGTATCGCTCTGAATCAGCCGGTACGCCGCATCCACCGAACGGTTGAGACCGCTGATCACGCCTACAGTAGCCGAATTTCTCAGGGAAAAGGAGATCGGCGTCCCGATCGCTATAACCTTCTCGCCTACCTGAAGATTCGCGGCGCTGCCTGCGAAGGTTGCAGGCTTTAGGGCCTTGGCCTTGGCTTTGATTTTGACCAGGGCAAGATCACTGAATTCATCCGAGTATGTATCTGTGATGTTATAGCTTGTTCCGTCTGAGGTGACCACGACCGCCTTCTCCAGCCCGGCCATCACATGAGCATTGGTAATGATCCATCCGTCTGCGCTGACGATAATCCCGGAGCCGTGGGTCAGATTGTAACGGTCATCCGGACCGCCGGTTTCTCCGCCCGCTTTGCCGATAATGCCGACTACAGACGGCGAGACTATACTTATGATTTGCGGAACCGGGTCTGCTGCTGCGGGCTGGCTCCATTGCCCCTTGCTCTCCTTTTGCGCCTTACTTGCTTGTCCGGCCTTCATTACGTTGACAGTTGCGCCTCTCTCAGCCGCTAAAGCTCCTGTCCCGCCGTAGCCCGCCCCATGAACAACACCGGCAGGACTTATGAATCCCGACAATACCAACAGCATAATGCTCAGCAGTACCACCCTGCCTCGGGCAGTTCCGCTCCTCCCCATTCCCATGGCTTTCCCCTTCTTTCCTGTGCGCGAAGCATATAAATTCTTATCTTTAAAAAAAGACGCCTTTAGGATCGCCGCTGGCGGTAAAGGTGTCTTTAAGATGAGCTTGCATCTGAGGTTATGTGTGCCTTACTCTAGCTGAACCAGTTCACAATCATTGCATAATCGGAGACCACAAACACCAGCAGGCTTACCACTCCAAAACCGATGGCAAATTTGTTCTTCTGCGGAGCTCTAAGCAGCCGGACCACACCGATAAGTATCAGGATCGTGAATACAATCATAAACGCATCGAAGGTATGAAATTTAGACGGTTCTTGCGCGGCAGCTTCTGCAAGCAGCATGGCAATCCCTCCCTGAGAGTGTTGTCAAGCAAGTTTCTCTAATCCATATTACCTTCTATGTTATCGTTACCATTTCAGTCACGCAATAGAAATATTTTAAAAATGGCGTATTTGTCACAAAAAATATTCCCCATGGCTAAATCACGCCTCTGATTGGCGATATTTATCATTGACCGCCGTTGTATTTTCAATTTTCAAAGAGCCAATCCACCTCAATCCAGCCTACAGCTGCTGCTATCCATTCAACGCAAAAGCTTCTCATTGAATCTTACGGCAGACATGCTATAGATATGCCTGTTTGGACTTGGTGGACTTGGTGGGCTAGTTGGACCTCAATACCACGAAATCACACTATTTTAACACCTTTAATTAAATTTTCATTAATGAGCGCTAAATCGCTATCCACCATCATCTTGACCAATTGTTCAAATGTAACCTCCCGTTCCCAGCCTAGCTTTTCTTTAGCCTTGGAGCAATCGCCAAGCAGTAGATCCACTTCAGCAGGTCTAACAAATCTCTGATCAACCACAACATAATCTTTCCAATCCAGTCCTACATGAGTAAATGCGATATCTACAAGTTCTTCAATCGTATGTGTCTCCGCAGTCGAGATTACGAAATCATCCGCTTTATCCTGCTGAAGCATCAGCCACATCGCTTTAACATAATCCCCTGCAAAGCCCCAATCTCTTTTTGCATCCAGATTTCCCATCCGGAGTTCCGTTTGCAGACCCAGTTTTATTCTCGCCACAGCATCAGATACTTTGCGGGTTACAAATTCAATGCCACGACGTGGCGATTCATGGTTGAACAAGATTCCAGAACAAGCAAACATGTTGTAGCTTTCTCTATAATTAACAGTAATCCAGTGACCATAAACTTTAGCTACACCATATGGACTTCGTGGATAAAATGGGGTCGTTTCTTTCTGTGGTGTTGCTAATACTTTACCAAACATTTCACTGCTTGAGGCTTGATAAAATCTTGCTTCCGGTTTAGTCAAACGCACCGCCTCGAGCAAATTGGTAACACCCATTCCAGTAGCCTGAGCAGTTGCAACGGGTTGAACCCAGGAGGTTGCTACGAAAGACTGTGCGGCCAGGTTATAGACTTCATCCGGATCTGAGATGCTCACCGCTCTCATCAGTGACCCCAGATCCAGCAAATCCCCTTCAATAAGTTCGATTTCATTCTTCAGATGTCCGATGTTATCCATAATTGGTATACTTGTTCTACGGCGCAAACCAAATACTTTATATCCTTTTGACAAGAGAAGCTCTGCTAAATAAGATCCATCTTGTCCTGTAATCCCTGTAATTAATGCACGCTTTGTCACTTCAAATCCCCCTTTTTCATAGGTAATAAGGCTTACTGATACCTATTAACAAAGCCTGCAGAATATGTCTAAGCCAGCCCTCCTCGGAATCCCTCTCGAGAATCGGTACACATTATTTAGAAAGAGCGGTGACCCCTGCTTGAAATACATCGAATTCGGAATCGGAAACACATGGTGGGTGCGAACAGAGATTGAACAGCCGGATGGCACAGAGGCCGAAGTACAGGGGATCGTCCGGCCAGTTATCTTCCGTTCCTTGTACATCCGGGTCTGGATCGGAAGAACCGTCTGGATTGCGGACTCACGGGAAGGGTTCAAACGGGGAGCTAAATCTACCTGCCGGTTTAAAATTATCTTCGGCATCCGCAGTGAGTTGTAGCGGGGAGCCGATAATGTAAATAAACTTGTGAAACATATCGTGATATTAAAAACAACCCTTGCCTCTCCTGTAAGAAGAGACAAGGGTTATTCGGGTTAATAAGGGATTAGGTTTTATACTGCTCTTCCTGCATTTACACCGTCTCAGAAGGCTGCAATTCCATAGCCAACGTACGTTCCGTATCACGGATCAGGACAGGCTTCAGGTAGCGGCCGGTGTAGGATTCTTCAACGCTGATCAGCTTCTCTGGTGTTCCGGTAGCAAGGACTGTACCGCCGCCGCTGCCACCTTCCGGTCCCATATCGATAATGTAGTCGGCTGTCTTGATGACATCAAGATTATGCTCGATGACCAGGACCGATTCGCCGGAATCGACCAGCCGGTGCAACACCTCAAGCAGACGGCCGATGTCATCGACATGCAGACCGGTTGTCGGCTCATCCAAGATATAGAGCGTCTTGCCGGTACTGCGACGATACAGCTCGGATGCCAGCTTCACACGCTGGGCTTCACCGCCGGACAGGGTGGTTCCCGGCTGGCCGATGTTGATGTAACCCAGACCTACATCCAGCAGGGTCTGCATTTTGCGGTGAATTTTCGGAATATTCTTGAAGAACTCCGTTGCATCCTCCACTGTCAGCTCAAGCACATCCGAGATATTCTTGCCTTTATATTTCACTTCCAGCGTCTCGCGGTTGTACCGTTTGCCTTTGCAAACTTCACAGGGTACGTAGACATCAGGCAGGAAGTGCATCTCAATCTTGATAATGCCGTCTCCACGGCACGCCTCACAGCGTCCGCCCTTCACATTGAAGCTGAAGCGCCCCTTCTGGAAGCCGCGCACCTTGGCCTCGTTCGTCTTGGAGAACAAATCACGGATATCATCGAACACGCCTGTGTACGTAGCCGGATTGGAGCGCGGGGTACGTCCGATGGGGGACTGGTCAATTTCGATAACCTTGTCCAGATTCTCCAGGCCGCGGATTTCTTTGTGCAAGCCGGGACGGACCTTGACCGCCTTGTTCAGCTGGCGGGCCAGACTCTTGTAGAGAATCTCGTTAATGAGCGAAGATTTGCCGGAACCGGATACGCCGGTTACCGCTGTGAAGACACCGAGCGGGATTTTCACATTCACATTCTTCAGGTTATTCTCCTTCGCTCCACGGATCTCGATCCAGCGTTCATTATCGGTTGGCCGCCGCTTGGCAGTCACCGGGATGAACTTGCGTCCGCTCAAGTATTCACCCGTCAGGGAGTTCGCATCCTGCATAATTTCCTGCGGTGTCCCTTGAGCAATGATATGGCCGCCATGTTTGCCGGCCCCCGGTCCAATGTCGATAATATAGTCAGCCGCCATCATGGTATCCTCATCATGCTCAACGACGATGAGCGTATTGCCGAGATCGCGCATATGGGCCAACGTAGCAATCAGCCGGTCATTGTCCCGCTGATGCAGGCCGATACTTGGCTCATCCAGAATATAGAGGACACCCATCAGACTGGAGCCGATCTGGGTAGCCAGCCTGATGCGCTGGGCTTCCCCGCCGGATAGAGAACCTGCTGCCCGGCTAAGGGTCAGATAGTTCAGCCCCACATTCACCAGGAAGCCGAGCCGGCTGCTGATTTCCTTGAGGATCAGATTAGCAATCGCTGTTTCTTTCTCACTAAGCTTGAGCTCAGCGAAGAAGTCCAGGCAATCCCCAATCGAAAGATCCGTCACATCGGCAACATTCCGCTCATTGATGGTCACCGCCAAAATCTCTTTCTTGAGCCGTTTACCCTTACACGAATGGCAGGGTTTGGCGCTCATGAAGCCCTCAATGAACTCACGGATACCTTCGGAGGCTGTATCGCGGTAACGGCGCTCCAGATTAGGAATAATCCCCTCAAAGGCAACCAGGGCGTCTTTGCGCTGGCCGAAGTCATTCTCATACCGGAAGCGGATCTTCTCGCTGCCTGTTCCGTGCAGCAGCTTGGTCATATGCTCCGGTGACAAGCTGCTGAGCGGCACATTCTGCGGGATTTTGAAATGCTCGCATACGGATTTCAGGAACTGCGGATAGTAGTTCGACGTACTGCCTGTCCAGGCCAGGAATGCCCCTTCTTCAATGGACTTCTCCATGTCAGGAATCAGCAGATCAGGGTCAACCACCATATTCATCCCCAGTCCGTCACACTCAGGGCAGGCCCCAAATGGACTGTTGAAGGAGAACATGCGCGGCGCCAGCTCTTCTATGCTGAATCCGCAGACAGGACAAGCAAAGCTTGCACTGAACAACAGCTCTTCCTGGCCCATCACATCCACGAGAATCTGACCGCCGGACAGCTTCAGCGCAGTCTCCAGGGAATCGGTAAGCCGGGTCTCGATATCATCCTTAATCACAATCCGGTCCACGACAACCTCAATCGTATGCTTTTTGTTCTTCTCCAGTACAATATCTTCCGTCACTTCGCGCAGCTCACCGTCCACTCGTACACGGACGAAGCCTTGCTTCGAGATATCTGTGAACAGACCCTTATGCTCACCCTTACGGCCGGAAATGACCGGGGCCAGAATCTGCAGGCGTGTCTTCTCCGGGTATTGCATGATCCGGTCCACCATCTGTTCAACGGTCTGCGAAGTGATCTCTATGCCATGATCCGGACAGTGGGGATGCCCGACCCGGGCAAAAAGCAGCCGCAGATAGTCATAGATTTCGGTAACCGTCCCTACTGTCGAACGCGGGTTACGGCTTGTAGTCTTCTGGTCAATTGATATCGCCGGGGAGAGTCCTTCAATGGAATCTACATCCGGCTTCTCCATTTGGCCCAGGAACTGGCGCGCATAAGCAGACAAAGACTCCACATACCGGCGTTGTCCCTCGGCGTAGATGGTGTCGAAGGCCAGGGAGGATTTGCCCGAACCGCTCAGTCCCGTCAGCACGACGAAGCGGTCGCGCGGAATCGTTACGTCGATGTTCTTGAGATTATGGGCCCTTGCGCCCTTGATTACTATACTTTCATGTGCCAACGATACCTCTCCTTTAAGGGGAATTTAAAATGCAAAAACATTTTGGGAAAATATTTTCGATCCCTCCCAAACCCTCCCTTCCAAGGGAGGGCCCCAAGGGTTGCACCCTCTGGACACCTGCAAACTTGGCGGAAAGCGTTGGGCTGGGTGGATGGACGACTATTGGGGCAATAGGCTCGCTAGCCCCTACGGGGCCGCTGTACGATTAGAGCGATTCGGCTCGCTGCTGCTTGCCGTCAACGCTGTCCCTGCGGGATACGCGCCAAGAGCTTAACTGCGGGCTGTTCCTTCGGAATGCGCAAAGGGCTTCAACGGCACGCTGTCCCTCCGGGATACACGCTAAGGGCTTGAGTGCACGCTGTCCCTGCGGGATACGCGCCAAGAGCTTGAGTGCACGCTCTCCCTACGGGATACGCGCTAAGGGCTTTAACCATACTATCTTCAAAAGGAACGGCCTGAATAGCGCCGTTCCCTGGATCGTTAACTTCAGTGCCGGGTTACTCTGCCCGCAGCTCAAGCAAGGCATCGCGCAGCTCGGCGGCGCGCTCGAATTGCAGGTTCTTGGCGGCATCCTTCATCTCGGCCTCCAGACGTTGCATCAGACTCTGCTTGTCTTTCTTGTTCAGCTTGCCACCGACACCGGTGAGGTAATCGGCCTTGGACTCAGCAACCTTGGTGGCCTCGATAATGTCGCGGACCTTCTTGTTGATGGTTGTCGGGGTAATCCCGTGCTTCTCATTATGGGCGATTTGAATCTCACGGCGGCGCTGGGTTTCGCTCATCGCCTTCTCCATGGAATCTGTAATGCGGTCCCCATACAAAATAACACGCCCCTCAGAGTTACGAGCGGCCCGGCCGATCGTCTGGATCAACGAACGCTCGGAACGGAGGAAGCCTTCCTTATCGGCATCCAGGATGGCGACAAGCGAGACCTCCGGCAGGTCAAGACCCTCTCTAAGCAGGTTAATGCCGACCAGTACGTGGAATGTACCCAGACGCAGATCACGCAGGATCGCCATCCGCTCCAGTGTCTTGATATCGGAGTGCATATAACGTACCTTGATGCCAATCTCCTTGAAGTAGTCCGTCAGGTCCTCAGACATCTTCTTCGTAAGGGTGGTAACGAGTACACGCTCATCGCGTTCAACCCGGTCACGGATTTCATTGATCAGATCATCGATCTGTCCTTCGGTAGGGCGCACTTCAATGATCGGGTCAAGCAGACCCGTAGGACGGATAATCTGCTGTACTGTTGTATCGCAGTGTTCCATCTCATAAGGTCCCGGTGTAGCGGACACATATATAATCTGGCTCACTTTGTCTTCGAATTCCTCGAACTGCAGCGGCCGGTTATCCAGTGCAGACGGCAGGCGGAAGCCATGCTCCACGAGTACTGTCTTACGCGCGCGGTCACCATTATACATCGCCCGGATCTGCGGAAGCGTGGCATGGGACTCGTCAATCACAATTAGCATATCATCCGGGAAATAGTCCATCAGCGTATAAGGAGTCGCTCCCGGTTCACGGAAGGTAAGCGGACCCGAATAGTTCTCGATCCCTGAACAAAAGCCGACTTCCTTCATCATCTCGATATCATAACGGGTCCGCTGCTCCAGCCGCTGGGCCTCCAGCAGCTTGCCTGCTCCATTAAGCACAGCCAGCCGTTCCTCAAGCTCACGTTCAATATTAACAAGGGCTACACGCATCGTCTCTTCCTGGGTGACAAAGTGGGACGCCGGGAAGATCGCGATATGATCGCGTTCGCCGATTAGCTCACCAGTCAGAACATTTATCTCCGTGATCCGTTCAATCTCGTCTCCGAACAGTTCTACCCGGATCGCATGTTCTCCCTGAGAAGCCGGGAAGATCTCAATTACATCCCCGCGCACACGGAACGTACCGCGCACAAAATTAATATCATTACGCTGATACTGGATATCTACGAGCCGGCTCAGAATCTGATTACGCGGCTTCTCCATCCCTACCCGCAGCGAGAGCAGCAAGCTTCCATATTCCTTCGGCGAACCGAGGCCATAAATACACGACACACTCGCCACAATAATAACGTCACGGCGTTCGAATAACGAGCTGGTTGCAGAGTGGCGGAGCTTGTCGATTTCTTCATTTATGCTGGAATCTTTCTCAATGTAGGTATCGGAGGAAGGAATGTACGCCTCTGGCTGGTAGTAATCGTAGTAACTGACGAAGTAATCAACGGAATTGTTTGGAAAAAATTCTTTGAACTCACTCGCCAGCTGTGCAGCAAGCGTCTTGTTGTGCGCAATGACCAGCGTCGGACGGTTCAATTTGGAAATCACTTGTGCGATGGTAAAGGTCTTGCCTGTACCTGTCGCTCCCAGCAGCGTCTGGTGCTTCTTGCCCTGCCGGATGCCGTCCACTAACTCTTCTATGGCATGAGGCTGATCGCCCTGGGGTGTATACTCGGACTCCAGTTCAAAAGTCTTTGTACTGACGACAATATCACTCATTTGCCCGTCTCCCCTCTATCGTCTAGAATATATGAATATATTATAATTTTAACCCTAATGATCCTTCATCCATACCATACTGAAAAATATGGAAGATAGGAATGCACGTTCCCGTTTATTATACAGCGTCGCCCAGACTGTTGCAAACCATAATATATAGAAATTTAAGGAGCCTGAATTTATGGATTTCACTACAATAATCGGCCTGCTGGCCGGGATTGCCGCTATGATCGGCGGATTTCTGTGGGAAGGCGGCAGCCTGTCCGGCTTACTACAACCCAACGCTGCCCTGATCGTGTTCGGCGGTACTCTTGCGGCGGTACTCATCAGCTTCCCGACGTCCAAGCTCCGCAGCATTCCGGCGGCGCTTGGCCTGGCTTTTGGCAGACAGCAAGATACCAGCCGGGAACAAGCCGAAGAACTGATTGCCATGGCTGCACTGACGCGGCGCGGCGGTGTTCTCGCCCTGGAGAAAAGAGCGGAGGATCACCCCGATCCCTTCACCCGTGAAGGCCTGTTTCTGATTGTCGACGGCAATGACCCGGATCAGGTCCGCCAGATCCTGGAGCTTGGGATGGATGCCAAGGAGCTGAAATATGAAGGCTATGCCAAAATATTTGAAGCCGCTGGCGGCTATGCACCGACCATGGGGATTATCGGCACCGTTATGGGGCTGATCCGGGTACTGAGCAATTTAACGGACCCTTCCAATCTGGGCGCGTCGATTGCTGTAGCTTTTACAGCAACGCTCTATGGCGTAGCCAGCGCCAATCTACTCTTTTTACCCATCGCTTCCAAAATCAAATCCCGCAGCCAAAGTGAGCTGGGCACCATGGAGATGCTGCTCGTAGGCATTCTGTCCCTGCAGAACGGGGATCACCCGCATCTGGTCCGGCAAAAGCTGGCCCCCTTCCTGGCAGACGCCCCTAAACGCAGCAGCACCAGTCCGGGGGACTCGCTATGAGACAAAGAAACCGCCGGCAGCGCCGCGCCGCCGCAGGCAAGGAGAGCCGGGACCGCTGGATGATTACCTACGCGGATCTGATCACGCTTCTGCTTATTTTCTTCGTGATTCTGTATGCTATGAGCAGCCTGGATTCGCAGAAATATGCCATTGTCAGCGGCTCCTTATCGGATACCTTCAAGAACGGAAGTAAAGTACTGGAGGGTGGAAGCGGCGTGCTGGAGGGCCATCCGGGAATCACAGGAACAGACGTTTCGAAGGGTCCTAATGAAGACGGCGGAACCGCTGGCGGTCCTTCTGCTACAGGCTCCGCGAATGCGGACGGGCTGAATGCAACCGGACAAACAGGAGATGGGGCTGGGCACCAGCCGTCAGCGCGTGAGCTTGCTTTTCGGGAACAGGAAGCGAAGCTGGCTGCGCTTATGGGGGTTATCACCCAATACGTGGAGGAGAATAACCTGGGTGAGCAGATTTTTGTTGCCGATAAGCCGCAGGGCATTGCCATCACGCTGAGTGACCGGTTCCTGTTCGATGCGGGTAAGGCTGAGTTGAAATCTCCTGCGTTCCCTGCACTGCGCCAGCTCTCCGGCCTGTTCCGCGGCATCGGCGCCACCATCAGCATCGAAGGCCACACCGACAATGTTCCCGTGACGCCAGGCTCGGTGTACAAAGATAACTGGGATCTATCCGGCGCCCGTGCGCTGTCCGTCCTGCGCTTTTTTCTGGACAAAGAGGGGCTGAGCCCCGATACCTTCCAGTACGCGGGTTATGCCGATACCCGGCCCGCCTACGATAATACAAGCGCCGAGGGAAAACAGCGGAACCGCCGGGTTGAACTCATTGTTCTGCGGCAGCTGCAGGAGGAAGAATAGCACGTAACCGCGAGCGGATCCGCTCAGATACCGGCAGGCGGCAGAAGCATATATCCATTTGCTAATATAAGGAGATAGACCGCTATGCAGGATACAAACGGAGCGGCGCCGGAGGCCGCAGGGTTTTTCAGGTTTTTGCGGCTGGCAGTTTCGCTGATCGTGATCATTATTGCCCAGGGGATGCTTACCCTCTTCGTCGGATTTTTTGCCGCCTTCATGCAGTTCTTCTCCTCCCGTTACTTCTGGGGAGACCTGGCCCGCGTCTATCCGCTGGACAAGCTGATTGCAATTGGCGCTGATTACCTTATTGCCGGAGCTCTCTTCGCCCTGGCTTGATTCGGGGTCTGGTGGATGCTCTACGGCTTGTCCGGGAATGGGCGTATCCGCTGTTTCCCCCTGCTTCTGCTGAGCGCGTATTCGACGTTTCTTCTCCTCTTTTTACAAGTCAATCCGGTCTATAACCCGGAAGCCATGATCCCCAGTTCTGCCGGGGAAGCGACATTTATCGTTTGTATGGGGATGTCGGCCGCCGTGCTTTTCCCGTTTTATTCAGCCGGAGTGTATTATTTCGTGCTCAAGCCCGCCACCCGTCCGCGAAAAAGATACCGTTTCCTGCTGCTGTGCTCTGTATTTTCCATTGCGGGTCTGGCTCTTCTGCCCCTGCTGTGGCAGCTGGCTCCGGGCCTTTATCCCGGTCTGCTTGGGTTTCCGGAATGATATACAGACGCAAAAAGACAGACCTCTCACATTAGTAACATCTAATGTAATAAAGAGAAGTCTGTCGTATTAATAGCCGTTTTTGCAAATACACTAACTTTTATTCCCCAACCAGTTCCTTGTACGCAGCCGCATCCAACAGACCGGTTACTGCCTCAGCGAACTCTACATCCAGCTCCAGCTCAAAAATCCAACCGTCTCCGTAAGGCTGATCATTGATCAGCTCCGGGCTGGCCTCCAGCGCATCGTTGATCTTGGTCACCTTACCGGAGACGGGTGAATATAGCTCTGATACCGTCTTCACGGACTCGATACTGCCCACGCTGTCACCAGCGGAGATCGCCGCGCCGACTTCCGGGAATTCTACAAACACGATATCGCCGAGCAGATGCTGCGCATGATCCGTAATCCCTACACGTACTACGCGTCCCTCGCCCTGCTGCGCCCACTCATGCTCTTCGCTGTATAGCAGGTTGTCCAGCACTTCACTCATTTCCAAGCCGCCTCTTTTCCGTAATTGGAGTTCTAAATTTAGTTATAGCCTAAGTTATCAGCTTGCCTAATGTCAATATAACTGACAGTAAAATTAAATTTGTCAACTTTTTGACGTTTTTTGATTGACAGGGCGAAGGGTTACCCGGTTTAATGGAGTCAGTAGAATAACATATGGTTTGCGAATGATGGCATAGGGAGAGACTGTCTCACAGGAAGACAGCGCCGAAGGAGTAAGCCCGGGATGGGTGAATCTCTCAGGCAAAAGGACCTTTGCCGGACGCATCTCTGGAGAGCATCCGGGTGCCTGCGCCGCAGGCTTCACGGATCACCAACGGGGAAACTTGCGCTGTACGGCAGGGTAACTCTCAGGTACCAAGGACAGAGCGAAAGTCCATTTATGCATACGTGCATAATGGCTTTCGCCTGTCCTTTTTCGTATGTAATCAGACCAAGGGAGTGACAAGATGGAGTCTTTGAGAAGAACGCCTTTTTATGACCTCTATGCCGCTTATGCGGAGTCCAGATGTATTGATTTCGGCGGCTGGGAGCTGCCGGTGCAGTTCACAGGCATTGTGAAGGAGCATGAAGCCGTCCGTGAACGGGCCGGACTGTTCGATGTCTCCCACATGGGGGAATTCATGGTTACCGGGAGCGGCGCTGAAGCCTTCCTCCAGAGAATGACCACCAATGATGTCACACGCCTGGAAGACGGCGCAGCGCAGTACACCCTGATGCTCTACCCAAGCGGCGGAGTGGTGGACGATCTGCTGGTATACCAGCTGGGCGAGGAGCGTTACATGCTTGTCGTCAATGCGTCCAACATCGACAAGGACTTTCAGTGGCTGCAGGAGCATCTCACCGCTGAGTTCAGCGGGGTCAATCTGAAGAACATTTCCGATGAGACTCTGCTGCTCGCCTTGCAGGGACCGCTGGCGGAGACGATTCTGGCCAAGGTCACGCAGGTGCCACTGACGGAGCTTAAGCCGTTCCACTTCATCGAACACGCGGAAGTCTGCGGCGTCACCGTCCTGCTCTCCCGTACCGGATATACCGGCGAAGACGGCTTCGAGCTGTATGCTCCCGCAGATACAGCAGCAGCACTCTGGAACGGTCTGCTGGCTGCGGGCGCTCCGCATGGCCTGACTCCTGCCGGACTCGGCGCACGCGATACGCTGCGCTTCGAGGCCAAGCTGCCGCTGTACGGCCAGGAGCTGTCAGCGGACATCACTCCCCTTGAAGCCGGTGTCCAGTTCTTCGTGAAGCTGGATGCAGGGGATTTCATCGGCCGCGATGCCCTGCTGAAGCAGAAGGAAGCCGGTCTGCCCCGGCGTCTTGTGGGCCTGGAGATGATCGACCGCGGCATTCCCCGCTCCCACTATCCCGTGTACGCGGACGGCGTGAAGATCGGTGAAGTAACGACTGGCACCCAGTCCCCGACCCTGAAGCGGAACCTCGGACTTGCTCTGCTGGACGCTGCCTATACGGAGCTTGGCACAGAGGTGTACGTGGAGATTCGCGGCAAGCAGCTCAAGGCTGCCGTCATCAAAGCCCCATTCTACAAAAGAAGCCAAGGAGTGAAGCCGCAATGAAGCACCGCTATCTGCCTATGACTGAGCAAGACCGCACAGAAATGATGGAAACCGTAGGTATCCAGTCCATCGATGAGCTGTTCGCCGATATTCCGCAGTCTGTCCGCTACCAGGGAACAATGCCGATGTCAGGCGCCTTGGACGAATACGCACTGCTTCGCCATATGAAGGGCCTGGCTCACAAGAATGCCGACTTCGATACCCACACCAGCTTCCTGGGCGCCGGACTGTACGACCACCACGTTCCGGTCGTCATCAACCATGTGATTTCCCGTTCAGAATTCTATACTGCCTACACTCCTTACCAGCCGGAGATCAGCCAGGGGGAGCTTCAGGCGATTTTTGAATTCCAATCCTATATCTGTGAGCTGACCGGCATGAAGGTTGCCAATGCCAGTATGTATGACGGCGCAACCGCCTTCTCCGAAGCGGCTGTGCTGGCCGCAGGCGCCACCAAACGCAAGAAACTGATTGTCTCCCGTACAGTTCACCCGGAAGCGCGTCAGGTGCTGCGTACCTCCGCCAACGCCTGGGGTCTGCAAATTGTAGAGATTGACTATGCTGACGGGGTAACGGATCTCGCCAAGCTGGCCGAAGCCATCGACAGCGATACCGCTGCCGTTCTGGTTCAGTCCCCCAACTTCTTCGGCGGGATTGAGGATCTGCGCGGGATCGAACCGCTGATCCATGCGGTTAAGGGACTGCTTGTCGTCAGCGCGAATCCCATTGCACTTGGCGTATTGGAGTCTCCCGGACGGCTTGGCGCAGACATCGTTGTCGGCGACGCGCAGCCGCTGGGAATTGCCGCTTCGCTCGGCGGTCCGACCTGCGGATTCTTCGCCGTTGCCGAGCCGCTCATGCGCCGGATGCCGGGCCGGATCGTCGGCCAGACGGTTGACCGGAATGGCAAGCGCGGCTTCGTGCTGACGCTGCAAGCCCGCGAACAGCATATCCGCCGTGAGAAGGCGACCTCGAATATCTGCTCCAATCAGGCGCTCTTGGCGCTGTGCGCTTCCGTCTACTTGTCCGTGATGGGCAAGGAGGGCATGCGCGAGGTTGGTGAGTTGAACATCCGCAAGAGCCACTATGCCGCTGGGCGGCTGGCTGAAATCACTGGCGCAGAGCGCGTCTTCACTGCCCCGTTCTTCAATGAATTCGTCCTGAAGCTCCCGGAGGGCAGCAGTGTGAGTGCGGTTAACTCCAAGCTGCTGAAGGAAGGCTATCTGGGCGGTTATGACTTAAGCCGGGATTATCCCGAGCTGGCCGGACATATGCTGGTTGCCGTAACGGAGAAACGAAGCAAGACCGAAATTGACGAATTCGCAAGCGCACTGGAGGGCTGTGTATGAAACCGGAACAAAGTCTGATTTTTGAATTAAGCCGTCCAGGCCGCTCTGCCTACTCCCTGCCTCTGTGTGATGTGCCGCAGGACGAGGGGCTTGACTCACTCATTCCTGAAGGGCTGCTGCGCAGTGAGCCGGTAGTACTGCCGGAGGTATCCGAGGTGGATGTGATCCGCCACTATACCGCCCTGTCCCGCCGCAACTTCGGAGTTGATAACGGCTTCTATCCGCTCGGCTCCTGCACGATGAAATACAATCCCAAGATCAACGAGGATGTCGCCCGCTTCCCGGGACTCTCCAAGATCCACCCGTATCAGCCGGAAGAGAGCATCCAGGGTGCGCTTGAACTGATGTACACGCTGCAAAAGGATCTCGCCGCCCTGACCGGCATGGATGCCGTATCCCTGCAGCCCGCTGCCGGCGCCCACGGCGAGTGGACCGGCCTGATGATGATCCGCGCCTACCATGAGAGCCGCGGCGAAGTCCGCTCCAAGGTAATCGTGCCCGATTCCTCGCACGGCACCAACCCGGCCAGTGCCGCCGCAGCCGGTCTCGACACCGTGACCATCCCCTCCAATGACAAGGGAATGGTGGACCTCGAAGCACTGAAGGCCGCTGTCGGCAGCGACACCGCCGCGCTGATGCTGACGAACCCGAGTACCCTCGGACTCTTCGAGACGCAGATCGTCGAGATCGCCGCGATTGTCCATGAAGCGGGCGGCCTGCTCTATTATGACGGAGCGAACTCCAACGCGATTATGGGCATCACCCGCCCGGGCGATATGGGCTTCGATGTGGTGCATCTCAATCTGCACAAGACGATGAGTACGCCGCATGGCGGCGGAGGTCCGGGAGCCGGACCAGTCGGTGTAAAGGCGAAGCTGATCCCGTTCCTGCCGCAGCCTACTGTGGCACAGAACGAAGACGGCAGCTTCACGCTGGACTGCGGCGGGCCGGAATCGATCGGCCGCGTCAAAGCCTTTTACGGCAACTTCGGGATTCTCGTCCGTGCTTATGCGTATATACGCACCTACGGTCCTGACGGTCTGCGTGAAGTCTCCGAGAACGCTGTGCTGAACGCCAACTATATGATGCACCGGCTGGCTCCTTACTTCGAGATTCCCTTCCCGGGCATCTGCAAGCATGAATTCGTCATGTCCGGTAAGAACCTTAAGCAATACGGTGTACGTACCCTTGATGTAGCCAAACGACTGCTCGACTTCGGCTATCATCCGCCAACCGTCTACTTCCCGCTGACGGTAGAGGAATGTATGATGATTGAACCGACCGAGACCGAGAGCAAAGAGACGCTCGATGGCTTCATTGAGACGATGATCCGAATCGTTAAGGAAGCCGAGGAGACGCCGGAGATTGTCATTAACGCACCGCATACGACTGAAATCAGCCGCCTGGATGAGACACAGGCCGCGCGTAAGCCGGTACTGAACTGCTCCTGCGGTTAACTTTTGCCAGAGAAGCCAGGCTTCTACGTCACACAAGTGGAAACGGCTTTGCCGTCCTTTTAAAGGACGGTACCGTTTCGGCGAGAACTAGAAGGATAATTTGTAGCGTGTAACATATAGATTCTTATATTTTCAAATAGCCGGGTCAGGGATACATTCGTATCGCTGCCCGGCTATTTTGTATGTACCCGGAAGCGGATTCTCCCGGCTAAGGCGTAAGGCGCTTCACGAACTGGAAACGGTCGTTCACCCGCATTTTACTATAGATACTCTTCAGCATATTGCGCACGGTGCCTTCACTGATGCCCAGATCGCTCCCGATGTGCAGCGCGCTCTTCTCCATCAGCCACAGCCTCGCTACCTCCTGTTCCCGCGCAGTCAGTTTATATTCCTGCAACGTGGCCTCAAGCCGGTACTGCTGCATCTCCGGGTTCTTCTCCATCCACTTCTCCATGATATTCTCGGCAATCTGCTGCACGAAGGGAATGGCGAATTCAATAGGCTCTCCTCTATTAAAAGAAATATCAACATACCCGTAAACGTTATCATCATACTGCAGCGGAGCACATACACAGTTCCAGTCCCGGAAGGTCTGATCCGTATGCTCCGTTCCCCGCACCACCCCGATGCAGTTCATCTCCATCGCCAGCGATACGGCATTCATTCCCGCCTGTTGCCTGCTTAAGCTAACCCCCGGACGCAGCTCCGCCTGCTCCATCTCCGCCTGCGTATCCGAAGAAGAATAGACCAGCTCCAGAATGGTCCCCGCCTTGTCCGTCAGGAATACCACATATGGAATGGAGAGCAGCTGGCTTAATTTGTTCATTTCACTGCGTATCGAAGAAATCATAGCCCGATGATAGATATGCTCCCTGGATTCTTCGGAAGAACCCGCCACGGACATTCCGCTCTGGACATCAACTTGAGGTGCATCGAGCGGCCGGAAGGCTTCAAGCTCGCTTGCTTCTAAATCCCCAGGCATACTCCATGCTCTTGATTGATTAAAGATTCTCACAAACGATCCCTCCATATTTACCAATTCCTACATCATCAATTTTAAAAGAAAGCATTATAACATACAATTACGGAATAATGAACATTCAGTATTGGATCTGTAAATCTCCGCGTTAGCGCTGTAAAATGTAGAAATCTGTTCATCTTATATTTCTACAAAAAACCAGGAGGTTCGACATGCTTCGCATCGGCTATTTATCGTCTGCCCTCAATCTGGCTACCGCCATGGTATCCTTCCTGCGCTTCGGCAGTAATAATGCCCTGTTCATCATGGCCAGCTATACCCTCTTAACCCTTGCGGGATACCGGCTGCTGCAGAATAAAAGGACGCTGCATCTGATCCCGCTGCTCACCTTCAGCTGTTCATTCCTCTTATACAACGTGACCTATGTATTGTTGAAGCAGATTAACCTCGTAGACCTGTATGCTGTAGACTGGAGACTTGAGGTTCAGCTGGCGCTTCCCCTGCTGGTAGGGTTCGCCGTCCAGACTCTCCTTAAGCGGAGCGGTAAATCCCGGTTGGTGTAGGCTATCCGGGGTTGCCGCTTTTTTTTGCAAAATCGACCTAATCTGATAGTTTTCGACATCGGCTCAGTGATATATTTACTCTTACGTCTTTCAGATCGCTGAGGATTCAGAAATCTTCTCCGCAGGCATCTGCGGCAACGCTTTCAAAGTAATGAACAGGAGGGTTAAGCTTGAGTATGATTAAAGCCAAAGGACTGAGCAAGTCCTTTATGCAGGCAGTGAAGGAGCCCGGCCTTAAGGGAGCGGTGAAGCATCTGTTCCTGCCCCGGCATATTGAGAAGGTGGCGGTCAAGCCGCTGGATCTGAGGATTGAAGCGGGGGAGACGGTGGCCTACGTGGGACCGAATGGTGCCGGTAAATCGACCACCATCAAGATGCTGACCGGCATTCTGATGCCTTCCTCCGGGAGTATCTCGGTGAACGGAATCAACCCGTACCGCAAAAGAATGGAAAACGCCGCCCAGATCGGCGCAGTTTTCGGGCAGCGCACCCAGCTGTGGTGGGATATTCCGATTGCCGAGTCCTTCTCGCTGCTGAAGGATATCTATCAGATTCCGGATGCCCTCTACAGGAAGAACATGGACTTGTTCACCGAAATGCTCGGGATGAGCGAATTCATTCACCTGTCCGCGCGGAAGCTCTCGCTGGGTCAGCGCATGCGTGCCGATCTGGCCGCAGCCCTGCTGCATAATCCGCCGATTCTGTATCTCGATGAGCCGACGATTGGCCTTGATGTATCTGTGAAGGAGAAGATC
This sequence comes from Paenibacillus rhizoplanae, assembly GCF_042684125.1. Taxonomy (NCBI): domain Bacteria; kingdom Bacillati; phylum Bacillota; class Bacilli; order Caryophanales; family Paenibacillaceae; genus Paenibacillus; species Paenibacillus rhizoplanae. The sequence continues at coordinate 90,767 of NZ_JBHUKY010000031.1, forward strand.
CGCGGGTTCATTAAGCAGATCAACCAGGAGCAGCAGACGACCGTGATGCTGACGACCCATGATTTGGGCGACATCGAGGACCTGTGCAAGCGGCTGGTCATTATCGATCACGGTGCGATTATTTATGACGGTACGCTGAGCGAGGTCAAGGCCCGTTTTGCCAAAAACCGTGTGATCTTCTTCCAGGTACGCTCCCCCATGCCGGAATTGTACGAGCTGCTGGAGCAGAGCCCCGGGCTGAAGCTTACGCAGCAGAGCAGCCAGGAGTTCTCGGTCACTTTTGACCGGTATGAGTATACCGCCAGTGAAGTGGTTAGCCGGGTGATGAAGCATGGGGAGGTGCTCGATTTCCGCATGGAGGATACCCACATTGAGCAGGTCATTAAGGCTGTCTATGACGGCCATCTGGATCTGAACGAGCACCGGGGAGCAAGGGGGCAGGAGCCGAATGATGACAGCAGCCGGGCTTAACAAATACAGAAGCATTGCCAACCGCTCCCTGCAGAATGTGATGGCCTACCGGAACTCCTACATCATTAATTTGCTCGCAAACTCAATTAATCTGGTCGCGATCTTCTTCCTCTGGCAGGGAATCTATGGCGGGCGCGAGGCGGTGGGCGGCTACTCCTGGGATCAGATGAAGACCTATCTGCTGGTGACGTTCCTGGCCAATTCCGTCTTATCCTGGTATTCCGAGACCGCTATCTCCGGCAAAATCCTGGACGGCAGCGTCGCCATGGACCTGCTGAAGCCGATTGATTTCCAGACGGCCCGATTCGCCGAGACCTTGGGTGCGAGCCTGCTGGAGGGGGCGATGAGTACGGTTCTGCTGATCGTATTCGCCACCTTCCTTACCGGAGTGACCTTCCCCCACTCGCCGATCGTCTATCTGCTGTTTGCGGTCAGTCTGCTCTGCGCGGTTCTGGTCAAATTCGGCGTGGTCTATCTGGCGGCTCTGTTATGCTTCTGGTCGACAGGGTCACTGGGGATTGTCTGGACGCGGATTGCGCTTACCAACCTGCTGTCGGGCGCGCTGGTGCCGCTGGCCTTTTTCCCGGACTGGCTGGAAAAGCTGGCACTGCTGCTGCCCTTCCAGGCCATCATTCATACGCCGACGATGATCTTTTTGCAACAGGCAGATACGTTGGAGAGCCTAAGGCTGATCGGGATTCAGCTCTTTTGGGGGGCAGCGCTCTGGATGGCAGGCAAAGCCATGTGGAACTGGGCGGTCCGCCAGGTGACCATTCATGGAGGCTAAGGCTGAAGGAGGACGCAGAATGAAAATATCGCAAATGCTCTATCTCTATAGAAGGCTGTATGTGCAGCAGCTTAAGGCGATTCTGGAGTATAACAAAGACTTTTACATCCTGATGTGCTCGGCGGCATTGACGCAGGTGCTGGGATTTGTATTCCTGTGGGTGATCTATGACCGGATTCCGGATATTCAGGGCTGGCAGTTCTGGGAGGTTACCTTCATGTACGCTATGATCTTCCTGACAGAGGGGGCGGGTTCGCTGTTCTTCGAGGGCAGCTGGCGGCTGGGCAGGCTGGTTAACACGGGTGAACTGGACCGTTATCTGCTGCGGCCGGTGCCGGTGGTTCTTCAGGTGTTCTGCACGGGGATTGGGATTAACGGTCTCGGCAATCTGCTCATCGGCGGGGTGATTATCTGGCAGTCGCTTGTGCACAGCCCTATCCACTGGACTGCGGGCAAGGCCGCCATTCTTATCCTGCTGTTCGTCACTGCGGTCATTATCCGGGTATCGATTAATCTCATGGGTAACTCGGCGGCCTTCTGGATTCGCAATGCCGGGAATGCGTTCCCGCTGATGGTGCATAATCTGTCCGATCTGGCCAAATACCCGATTACCCTATTTCCGCAGGCGATCCGCATATTCATCTCTACAGTGCTGCCCTATGCGTTCATCAGTTTCTACCCGGCAACCTATATCTTCGGCAAAAGCGGCTGGTCCGGCTGGTGGCTCCTCGCCCCTGTCGCGGCAATCGGAAGCGCGGCTGCGGCTTACGGGGTCTTCCGTTACGGGTTGTCCCGGTATGAGAGTACGGGGAACTGAATGTTAGTTTAAATCACCTCTAACGCGCGATAAATAGCCGCTTCTCCAGATCCAAATCGTACACCCGTGGCTTCAGCTCCGGGTCAGTCCCGGCACCCTCAGGCGAGTGCACCACCAACTGTTCGTTCTGGTTGGCCGGGAACGGCGGCAGCTCTGAGTAGACCAGTGTATCGTGTACGATTCCCCCCTGCTTGAAGGATAAGGGAAATACTTCTCCGTTCGCTTTATCCATAGCAAAGGCGTAAGCAACTAATCCATGCCCAGACTTGTATTGGGGAGCAAGCAAATACACTTCTGCATCCTTGAAGCGGACTGTATCGAACTCAAGGACCTGGTCTGATGGGCGTACAAACAAAAAGGCGGGCAGCTTAAGCAAGACCTGATCCTGATCCCCCGCCCGGTACATGATGGAGTAATCGGCCTGATACGTCGGCTCCCCTTCGAGACCGTAATTGCTGGATGCCTCCAGATGTCCCCGCTCCTCGGAGCTGCTTGCGATCATCACCAGCTCGCCTTGCCCTGCTGCACTCCTCGCGCGGACGGTTCCCGCAGCATTAACGGAATCGGCAATTACCAGGTTGGCGGGAGCCTCTGGCTGGACCGGACTCGATAGGCCTGCTGTAGTTGCCGGAACCACTGCGGATGCAGTTTCTGAGGCTGTGGGTGAAGCGGTTGTTGCCGATGGAGACGCAGAAGCTGATGCTATGGCAGACGGAGTCGTTTCTGCCGCCGGAGTAACTGTGCCGGATACACCTTGGCTGCTGCACCCCAGCAGCAGGCTAAGCGACAGGACCGTGCCTGCCGCCAGTGTTGTAGCTGTAGATCGGATTGGACTCATTCCCCTCTAATCGTTTTTTGAGTACAACCCATTATATAAGATTATCACGGTCCACAAATTTAGAGATTGTCTTATTTTCTTTAAAAAATAGTCACCGGTACATGCCCTTGAGCAGCAGCGGCGTGACCGTCCTAATAACAATGAATTATTCAGCTCACTTCAAACAATTCTCTCCAGTATAGCTCCAATAAACATTCCTGTAAGCCAGCCTACTTCAGATAAAAGACTTCACGCAGCGGCACCATCGGAACCGCATCGTTGAAATCAAAGGAGCCCTCGACCATCTTCGAGGTGATGGCATTCCAGCGGTTGCAGGCCTCACTCCCGGCGATGTAGGCGAACGCAGCTTCCGTATCATCACATTCAAAGCAATAGAAGAACTGGTTGCCGTTCTGAAAAATCGAATAATTGCGGATGCCCGCTTTGCTGTGCTCCTCCAGAATCTCCGGCCACGGGTCCAGATGCATCTGTACGTATTCCTCTAGGTTTTCCTCTTTCACCTTCCAGGTCCAAGCCAGCTTGTTGCTGCCCATCCTTGCATCCCCCTGTCATTTATTGCTTTGATTCGATCATATCACATAATCATGTCATTTGAATATGTCCGATTTAGACATTAGAGCCAGCAAGAATACGCTTCGATCTCAGGTGCTGATTCCCGCTTCATTCGGACGGAGAATGGCAGAACCAATCGCCAGTAGAACGGCAGCCATCAGGCCCAGGATCGCAAACGGCAGCCACAGCTCATTCCAGCCGCCGCCGGTTGCGGCAATGTCCACCGCCTGTATCGCCCATTTCTGCGGTGTAAAGTTGGCCAGCTTCTGCATATATTCCGGCATGATGGAGATGGGCCAGAAGCAGCCGCCCAGCATGCAGGTCGGTGTAAGGATCAGCGAATTCAGCATCCCCGCATTACGCGGATTGCGGATCAGGCCTGCAACGGTGCTGGCGATGCCCATCGACACCAGCATGAAGGCCGCCAGAACCAGAAAATAGAGAAAGAGCGGCATCTCATAATCGTAGCGGAGCACCCATTTGCCCAGCACCAGCACGATAAGGATCTGAATCATTCCTACAAGAAAGCTGCCCAGGAAGTTGCCAAGCGCAATTTCATAAGACCGGACCGGAGCGCTGAACATGCGCATCATGGTACGTCCTCTGCGGTCATCCGTGATCTGGGAGACGGAGCTGGTCACCAGTGCCATCAGGAACATAAGCGTCATCCCTGTAACTACGCCCAGGGTCTGCCGCGGATAGAGATCATAATCGGTACGGGTGCTGCCCACGTTGTGCTGCTCCGACTGCTTCAGCACAGCAGCGAGCTGCGCCTGCATATCGCCTGTTCCTCCGCTGGCGGCAGCAACGGTACGTGCTGCTTCGGCAATTTGCGCGGCAGTGGCGGTGATCTTCAGCTTCATCATGATTGAGCTTTCACTTGCCCGAAGCTCATAGATGCTGATCTGCAGCGGGTCCCCCGCCATTAAGGCGGCAGTGTATCCGGCAGGAATGAACACCCCCACCGTTCCCTCCTGCTTAATTGTCGCTTCCTTCAAAGCGGCCTCATCTCTGCGCGGCTCGAACTTATATTCTCCGGCCTGCTCCAGCTCCGTAATCAAATGTCTGCCGGCTGCCCCCGTATCCGAGTTGGCATATAGCACAGTTGCCGGCCCCTCCCCCATCCCTCCGGTAAGCGAGATAATCGCTGCCACCACTACGCCGGGAAGCAGAATGAATACCATAAGCCCCCTGAAGGTGCCAATGCTTCGTCTAATCATATTCCAGGCAATAATTAATATTTTATCCACGGTAACCCACCTTCCGGTATGAGACAATCACTGCTGCGAACAATGCCGCGCTGATGAAGCACATCACCCACAGATTCGGCAAAAGCTGCTCCAGACCGGAATGCAGCATCATCCGGATGACTGCCTGCTGCACCCAATGGTTAAGCGTGAATGCACCTGCACTGTTCACCCATGAATCAGGAAGCGGCGCCATCCCGCCGCTGACGAAGGTCATTACTACAGTCAGGACACTAATGATATTCGTAGCCGTCGCCGAGGTCCGGCTGAAGAGGCAGATCAGTACGCCCAGCGTCATTGAGGCGGCAATCATCAGCAGACAGAACAGCAGCAGCAGTCCCGGGCGGTTGCCCCAGTAGACGCCGAACAGCCAGTCAGTCATCAGAATAATCGTGAGACATTGCAGGATGCTGACCAGACCTACGCCGAGCATTTTGCCGATGAACAGATGACTGTCTTTTACCGGCATGGAATGGATTCTGAACAGCGTATGGTTCTCCTTATCGTTAAAAAGCGAGGCTGTCACGGTCAACCCGCTGTACATCAGGAACATCAGCAGCATGGACGCCGCATAGAACTGGGCCGCCGAGTAGGTCTTTCCGCCATTGTTCAGATCTCCCAGCACCACCCCCGGCTTACTGGCAGTTGCCGGAGTCACTGTAAGAGCCTGTGGTCCAAGGGTAACGGCTGCCGCCTGCTTATAATTCAGCTCCATCAGCAGATTGTCGAAGGCGGTTCCGGCCACCCGGTTATCATCATGGCTCCTGCCCAGAATGAACTCCAGGCTCGCCTTCTTGCCGCTCTGCACCTCCTGGTCAAAGTCCGTAGGAACAATCACCCCATAGGCATATTTACCGGTACGCAGCCCGCTCTCTGCCGCTCCACGGCTCTCCGTCTGGACAGGAATAATAAGTCCCTTCACCTCAGGTGTCTCCAGAAAGGCCGTAAGGATAGCAGATGCCTCTGCCCCTCCGCCTCCGTTATTCACAATAGCTACACGCACAGGCTTTATCTCCTCTGCCCCCTGAACCCCGACCACCCCGGAGAGCGAAGCGCCCAAGAGGAAGATCAGCACCAGCGGCAACAGGAACATATTAAGCAGCAATGTGCGTGAACGGAGCTGTCTGCGCAGCTCAAACCCCATAATGATCCAGATATTCACACCTATCCCCCCTCTCTAGTCCCGCAAGGTCCGGCCGGTCAGACTAAGGAACAAGGTCTCCAGATCCGGCTCTTCAATATTCAGGGAGGCAATGACCCCTTCGTGCTTGGAGAAAATAAACAGAATATCCTGGAGCGCACTTTGCGAGGAGGGAAGATACAGCTCTATCGCTTCCTGCACAGCCTCTACCCGGTTGATCCGGGGATGCTGCCCCAGCTCGTTCACTAAGGCCGGGGTGATGCCCGCTGCCTTCACAACGATTTTCTCCTCGTGGGCCACCCGTTCGCGCAGCTCGTTCTCCGTACCGCAGGCAATGATATGCCCCTGGTCCATAATGGCCACCCGGTCACAGATCGCAGCTACCTCCTCCATATAATGGCTGGTGTAGATCACCGACGACCCCATCTTATTCAAAGCCTTCACGGATTCCAGAATATGATTGCGCGACTGCGGATCAATGCCGACTGTGGGTTCATCCATGATAATCAGGCGCGGCCGGTGCATGATGGCACAGGCGATATTCAGCCGTCTTTTCATCCCTCCCGAGAAGGTGGACGGTTTATCCTTCGCCCGGTCGCTTAGGCCGGTGAACTCCAGCGCTTCTTGGGTCCGCTCCTTCAGCAGTTGTCCGCGCAGCCCATAGAGTCTGCCGAAAAAGCTCACATTATCGGTTGCCGTCATATTCTCGTATAACGCCAGCTCCTGGGGCACAAGCCCGATTCGCTTCTTCACCTCAAGCGGCCGCTCCCGTACGGACAGCCCGTCGATGATAATATCGCCGCTGTCGGCTTGAAGCAGCCCGCAGATCATGCTGATGGTCGTGCTTTTCCCGGCACCGTTCGGGCCCAGCAGGCCGAAAATCTCACCCTCCTGTATATTGAAATTCACGTGATCCACAATCAGCTTACCGTCATATCTCTTCACAACATCGCTCAGTACTGCTAGTGCCATTGCCGATGCCCCCTGTTCCTTCATTCTCGTATTCTTATTGTACAGTAGGGGCGGACACAGCCGAAGGTACTAAAGGTCATGATCCAGAGGTGACGAAAGTCATCTCCTGAAGAGCAGCGCTCTTATGCTAAGATGGATATACCTGAGAAGAATGTTGAAGAATAAGAGATATTTTAATCTAAAAGGATGAACTTACTTGACCAGAGAACTGATACTGCTGCGCTACGGTTTGCTTATAATCCCGGCGATCCTCTCGATTCAAGTCTATGAATTCGCCGACTATGACTGGTTCACTCTGCATTTCATGCTGCTGATGCTGCTGGTCACACTGGGTGCAAGGGCATCCAGATCTCTCGCCGCACTGACCGGAGGCATGGAGCTGGCCCTCACTGCCTGGCTTTGTTATGAATACGGGCCGCTGATGGTTTTTCCGGCCTTGTCTGCGGTGATCTCCTATACCCGGCGGCAGCCCAAGAATACGGCCCTTACCTTCTTCTGTATTCATCTGGCCCTGCTGAATGCCGCCCTGCTTCATGCGGCTCCGGCTGTGCTTGTGTTCACTAACCTTACCTTCCTGCTGTGTGCCGGCTTAAATCTGCTGCTGCTCCGGGCAGGGCGCGGGCGTGCCGATACTTTATTTCTCTATGATGAGCTGCGCAAAAAGCATTTCGAGCTGGAAGAGGCCCGCGCAAGGCTACTCCAGTTCACCACGCAAATAGAGGGGGCTGCGCAGGCAGAAGAACGTGTGCGGATCGCCCGCCAGCTGCATGATGATATCGGCCACCGGCTGATCCGGGTCAAGATGATGACTGAAGCGGCCATCCACACCCTCCCTGCCGCACCGGAAACGGGACTGCAGATGATGAACCAGATCCGGGACCAGCTCTCGGGCAGTATGGACGATATGCGTGCGGCGCTGAAGCGGATTAACCATACTCCCCAGCTTGAAGGAGCCTATGCGCTGGACCGGCTGCTGGAGGAAGTGGGCCGCGATACCGGCATTGCCACCTCCTATACGGTGCAGGGAATTCCTTATCCGCTCTATCCGAGCCTTCAGGTTGTGCTGTACACCAATGCCCGGGAGGCCATCACCAATGCGCTGCGGCACGGGCAGGCCGGCTCCGTTTGGGTGGAGGTCACCTATGCGGAGCATGAGGTGCGGATGGAGACCGGCAATAACGGGAAGCTGCCCGAAGCAGACACGCTGGGCCGTCTTCCCGGCAGCAGCGGGATGGGCCTGAAGGGCATGAGCGAGCGCTGCGCCATGGTCGGCGGGACACTGGAGCTGCGGCTGGAGCCGCAGTTCACGGTCATCACCCGGCTGCCGGTGTATCGGCAGCCGGAGGGAGTGCCGCGCTGAGTGGGGGGTGAGGTGTGGGGCAGATTGGGAACAATTAAGTGTTGTTTGTCCAACTGTTGTCCCCAGCGAGGCCACTCGTTGATCAGCAAGTGTTCAAAATCCAACTAAGAGATGGGGCCAACCGGGGAGATCATACACTACACACGCATTAACTTAGCCTGGGACGGGCAGCGGGAGTATATTCACAGATAAGAGGTGCTGAACCATGATTAGAGTATTGATTGTTGACGACGATTCTTTTATCCGCGAGAGCCTGAAGGTATTGATCGGGCTGGATGCCGGTATCGAGGTCGCCGGAACCGCAGGGGATGGCCGGGAGGCCCTCACCTTGCTGGGGGAGCTGCCCGGCGGAGCGGATGTTGTACTCATGGACATCCGTATGCCGGGATGTGACGGAGTGGAAGGTACAAGGCTGATCAAAGAAGCTTATCCATCCGCAGCCGTCCTGATGCTGACGACCTTCGATGATGACGAGTATATTATTGAGGCTCTGCGCGCCGGAGCCAGCGGATATCTGCTCAAGAACATCCCACCGGACCGGATTATTCAAGGCATCAAGACCGTACATGAGGGCAATATGCTCATTCATCCCGAGATCGCCCGCAAGCTGGCGGGCTTCCTCCAGCCCTCCGCGCGTCAGGAAGCTCCAGAGGCTCAGCCGCTTGCTTCCTATGGCCTGACCAAGTCCGAGCGGGCAGTAGTCACCTCCATTGCAGAGGGACTCACCAACAAGGAAATCGCCGCCAAGCTGTTCCTGAGCGAAGGCACCGTCAAAAACTATATTACCGACATCCTCAGCAAGCTCGGCGTACGCGACCGCACACAGATTGCGATTCTGTATCTGAAGAGTACACAGGGGAACCATTGAGCCGCGGGCTGGCGATATCCAAGGCGAGCAAGTGGAAACGGCTTTGCTGTCCTTTTAAAGGACGGTACCGTTTCAGCGAGAAATAGAAGGATAATTTATAGCGTGAAGCCTATAAATTCTATATTTGAACAAAATCATCCTAACAGGTGATAGACGCTGGCCTTTTACCTGTACCTCTAGCTCATGTACCTTTGCGGCCGCTCATGCATTCGGTTTTCCTTCCACATACATTCGGCCCGTATGCCTTTTTGGTCACACATTGTAGTCCGTTTTCGCATACGTTCTGAAGTACTTCTTCCTTTCATGGTGGTGCTCCGCCTATCTCTCGCCAATTCTGAGAATTTCCTCTTACGGACCGCTTGTATGGATCGCATTGTTGCACATTTTGCAGGATTCTTCTAAAAATGTTACGGGTTGCAGTAAATTGTTGCATCATTTGCAGGAATTCCTGTGCTTAGTGCAACTTTGCGCTGGATTTGTTGCATTTCATGCAGGATTTCAGCAAAGGCCGCTTCTATTGGGCAGTTTTCCTGCACTTCTTGCAGGATTTCTTTAAAATGTTACGGGCTGCGGAGCATGGGGCCCCTCCCTCTTCGCAGCAGCACCGATTGTATTCGGATTTCCGCATACATTTGTCCACTTATCCTAGCAGCGACACATTATGTTCGGTTTTGCACATACATTTAGCCCATGTGCTTCCCTGATGCCCATTGTGTTCGGTTTTTCGAGTTCATTGCCACATATGGGGTAGCGGCTGCCGATTGTATTCGGTTTTCCACATACATTCCAGTTACCGTACACCACTCCCTTAACAACTATAAATTTAAAAGGCCCGTCCCCCCTGAACTTAGTTCAGAAAGAACGGACCTCTTTAACCTTCCGCGCCAACAGCCGCTGTGGGAACCCACTACGTTGATAATCTACCGTCAGACGCCGGCAGATTCCTGCTTGGCCTCTGCTGGCGGCGTCTTCTTCGCCCGGCCCAGCCGATCCGCCTGCACTCCCCGCTGCCGGGTGCCTGTCCGCATCCCGATGATGCTGAAGATGCTGGACGGCTTCGCCTCTGCGGTGATGCCCCCGTCCGGGTCCGGCACCAGAATGATGCCGAGCTGGTGATGGTCCCCGGCATAGAGCGCACGCTGCAGATACTTGCTCTCGCCCTCGCGGTTCTGTACCTCCAGCTTGCAGAACGCAGAGTTCATGCGCAGCGCCTCATGCAGCTGCGCCGCGCTGGTCAACAGGACCCCGTTGACCTTCAGCAAGATCTCGCCGGGCAGGATGCCCAGCTCCTGCGCGGGGCTGCCCTGCAGCACGGCCAGCACCTTGCGGCCGGCCGGGGGATGCACGAAGACGGGGCTAAGGCTGCGCTCCTCCAGAGCGCTGTACCAGCTTAACCCTTCGTGCAGCAGAAGTGCCGCGAGCGCCGCGACGACCGTCAGCGGGCTCCATAGGTCCGCAAGCAGGCTTAAGCCGAGCAGGACGGCGCTGTAGACCAGCAGCCGTCCGAACGTACGGGCCGCCTTGCGTCCGGGCAGCATGCCCTGGGTCATCTCGCTGAAGCCGATGATGACCGGCAGCGAGACCAGGCCGAGGCCCCCGCCCAGCAGCGGATGCCACGGCAGCTCACCGATTCCCGTGCCTGCGGGAATCAGCACGAACAGCGGCAGCGGCCAGAAGGCCTGCAGCTGATAGCCGCCCACCACTTTGCCGCGCTTGCCGGCAAGGAACAGCGGCGTCGCCAGCCGGGGCCCCTGCCAGCGCGCCAGCAGCGCTTCGGCCACGTGGAGCAGCGCGGCAAGCGCCAGCAGCGCCGGGATGTCCATCTCCCGCACGGCAGCGGCAACCGTTCCGGCGGCTCCGCTCTGCAGCGTCTCCGGGAAGAACGACAGTACAAACTGCACAATTCCAAGCGTCCCTATGGCATACGCAAAGCATAAGTAACGCACCCGAAACAGCATTAAGACAAGGCTGACCACCCAAATACAGGCAACAGCCGTATAGGTCACCGAAACTCCCAGTGCAACTGCGGCAAGGGAGACCACCAGCCCCATGACTCCACCGGTCCACACAGTCCGCCAGGTTTCCGGTCCCCAGCTATGCAGCTTCACATGAATAAGCTTCCGCTCGAGGGCTACCTGTCTGCGGTAATATAGGGCAATAAATAGAATAGCGATATAGTAATAGGGCTGAATCAGCAGATGTAGGACTGCTGTGCCTAAGCTGGTCAGCAGCTCCGGGAGTACATTCAACGGTTCGCACACTCCTTTTCATAGCCTAGAGGACATCATATTTTATCCTTTAAAAGAAAAAAAGAAGGCTAGAATCAGCCTTCTTACTTTTTCGACGCTGCAGCCTTGATTTCCTTCTGAATTTCTTCGATCCCCTTATTCCGCTGATTGTCGTTCACCGGATCTTGGATGACCTTGATCAGCGCCAGCTCCAGCGCTTCCGCGGTCTTGGTATCAATCGAGCCTGTCGTCTTCAGCTTGGCTGCGCTCTGGAATTTCTTGACCGCTTCTTTGGTCCCGGCATCGAAGTACCCGTCCTTGCGGCCCGGCTTATAGCCTAGCCCATCCAGCATAGTCTGCGCACTTTTGACATCTGCATTGTTCATATTATATTGCAGCGTAACGCTCTTGTTAATCGGCGCCACCGAGAAGTAATCCGGCTGGGCTACGGCGATATCCGGCTTAATGCCTTTACCGTGAATCCAGGTGCCGTCTGGCGTCAGCCACTTGGCAATCGTAATCTTCAGCAGGCTTCCGTCACCGAGCTGCTCCTCGAAGCTGGTCTGCACGGTTCCTTTACCGAATGAATTCTCTCCGATCAGCTTGGCTCCGGCAGATTGCTGCAGGGCTCCGGCCATGATCTCCGAAGCGCTCGCGCTGCCTTTGTTCATCAGCACGACTACCGGATACTTCTTGCTAGATCCCTTCGAAGTGCTGACCTCGCGCTGCTTGTTCTTGTCCTCCACCTGTACGATGGATTTGCCCTTCGGTACGAACTGCTCGACCATCTCAATGACAACCGGCAGCACACCGCCCGGGTCATTACGGACATCAATAACGAGTCCCTTCATGCCTTGCTTCTCCAGCTTCATCAGCTCTTCCTTGAACCGCTCCGAGGTGTTCTGCGAGAATTGCGTAACCTCGATGACACCGACATGGTCCTTCTCCATCTTCGCATAGACCGTTTCCAGTCTGACATCATCACGGGTGATGACGAATTGCAGCGGCTCTGCTGTTCCGGTCCGTTGGACCTTCAGGGTCGCCTTGCTTCCCTTGGGACCGCGGATTTTGGCTACAGCCGCATTCAGCTCCAGTCCTTCCAGCGATTCACCGTTAACAGAGAGGATCACATCCTTGGCCTGAATGCCGGCTTTCTCTGCCGGTGAGCCCTTGATAGGGGAGACTACAACGACCTTGCCGTTATCGGAGGAGACCTCAGCGCCAATCCCCGAGAAGGAGCCTTCGATGCTCTCCTCGAACCGTTGTGCCGTCTCCTTGCCCATGTAGTTGGAATACGGGTCGCCCAGCGCTTCCATCATTCCGTTGACCGCACCGTCAATCAGCTTCTCCCGGTCCACCTTCTCATAATAATTGCCCTCGATCAGGCTAAGAGCGGTACCCAGTTTCTTCGATTCCTTCTCCTGTAGTCCGGCAGTCTGCAGGACCGTTGCCAGCCCTTCACCTGCGGCTTGTCCGAATACCTGCACATAACCGGTCACGCCCAGGGTCAGCAGACTGCCGCACAGCAGTGCCGCGACGATCATAAAGGCCGCAGTGCTTTTCTTTAACATGATGTTCCCACCGTCCCTTCTTGTCCATCTTAACACCAGCATGGGCCCGTTCCATGAGAAACGGCATCTCTTCCAGTATATGCCGCAGCACGAAAATATATTTATTTTATAAATTGAACCGATTATTTTTATGTTTTGGGATTGGCCGTGACTCCAGAGAAGTTTTGGACTTCCAGCCGCTGTTGTCTGCAGATTTCATGATTCATCCCGTTTTTAACGGTTGAAATCCGCAGACTGCTGTTGCTTACGAAGTGAGCTTTCCTGCGGAAAGCTTTCAGGCGGACGCTACCGCTCCTTCAGTTCCAAAATTCCGCTCCGTCCGCTTACAGATAAGGCATAGGATTCACCGGTTTCCCGTTGATCCGCACTTCAAAATGTAGATGCGGGCCGGTTGAACGTCCCGTTGAGCCGGATTCCGCAATCGTCTGTCCGCGCTCCACCCGATCTCCCTCGTTCACTCTAATGCCGCCTTCGCGGATGTGACCGTACAGCGTCCATACCCCGCCGCCATGGTCAATAATGACACAGTAACCATAGCCGCTATACCAGCGTGCTACCAAAACAGTACCGGAATCCGCCGCATGGATACTCGTGCCCTGCGGCACGGCAAAGTCCACGCCGGTATGCAGCTTGCCGACTTCATGCGTCACCGGATGGGTCCGGTAGCCAAAAGGAGAAGAGATCCGCGCGTAGCCAACCGGCCGCAGGTAAGGACCATCGCCGCCGGAATATTCTTCCACGCTAGCAACAGAGGAGCTGTCGCCGCCTCCAGACCTGGAGGCCTTCGCGGCCTTGGCAGCTTCGGCCGCCTTGGCTGCGGCTACTGCCGCCCGGCGCTGCGCCTCAGCCTTCGCGGCTGCTGCTCTGCGCGCTGCTTCCTCCGCCTTAATCTTGTCCTTCTGCGCTTCCAGCGCAGAGCGGCTGCTGGCCAGCTCTACCAGCTTGGCATCCTGTTCAGCAGAGATGACCTCCGAATTCTGAATCTCCTCATCATAATAAGCGATGAGCTCCTGCTTCTCCGCTTCCTTCTCCTTCAGCATACTGCGCTGGGATTCCAGATCGGTATACAGCTGCTTCGCCGTCGCATATTGCCCTTCCAGCTCCTGCTTCTTGGAAATCACCGTCTGCTTGTCCAGCTTATGCTGTACCAGCAGATCCTGATCCTGATCCACGATCATCTTCAGGGAATCGGCCCGGTCCAGGAAGTCGGAGAAGCTGGTCGAGGACAGCAGCACATCCAGATAGGAGACTGCGCCATCTGTGTACATGAGACGGACACGGGATTCCAGCAGCTTTTCGCGGGAGGCCACACGCGCCTCAGCATCATCCAGCTCCGTTGCCGTCACGGTAAGCGACTTCTCCGTGCTGGCAATTTTGCCGGATATCGTGGTCATCTCGCCCTTTACCTGTGCAATCTGCCCCAGGACATAGTCCAGATTCAGCGTGGTCTTATTCTTATAATGCTTCGCCTCCTGATTGCGGGAGTCCGCCTTATCCTGCGCCGCCTTGGCCGCCTGGACCTCCTGCTGCAGCTGCTTCAGCTGCTTGTCAATTTCGGCAACGCTTGTTTTCTTCGCATATCCGTCAGAGGGCCCGAACATTGTGACAGCCAGCAATATTACGGCCATTCCGGCAGCAATCTTCTTCAACTTGCACTCTCCGTCCTTTGTTCAAATATAAGAATGATACAGGCTATACCTTCAAGAACTTGCGGATCGACACCGTGCTGCCCCATACGCCAATCAGTACACCGAGGCCCACCAGCAGACCGCATAGCAGCAACCAGATATTTTCAAACGGAATCAACTGCAGCCCCAGCATCGGATCTCCCTTCACAGAAGACACCAGACTGCTGTAACCGGCGTAGAGCGCGACCGAGGTTACCACTGAACCAATCAATCCGATCAGAGCACCTTCGATAAAAAAGGGCCAGCGGATGAAATAATTCGTCGCGCCTACGAGCTTCATAATGCCGATTTCCTTGCGGCGGGCGAGGATCGTTACCCGGATGGTATTCGAGATCAGGAACATCGACATCAGCGCCAGTCCCGCTACAAAAATAAACCCGATATTGCGCACCGCCTTGGTCACCTTGAATAAAGTCTCCACAGAGCCTTTGCCGTAGTTCACCTTGTAGATCGGCTGCTCTTCATGCGTCTTGTTCAGTGCTTCTATCTTCTCCGCTACAAACGGAACCGTGGTCGGCTCTATCACTTCAACGAGCAGCTTGTCCGGCAGCGGATTATTGTCTTTATCGAATCCTTCCAGGAGCTCGGCGGCATCCGGCCCCATATCTTCACGGAATTCCTTCAAGCCCTGTTCTTTGGAGACGAACTCCACCTTGCTGACTTCCGGCATATTGCCGATTTCGTTTTCCAGCTTCTCCCGCATCTTCTGGTCCGTATTCAGCGTCAGATGCACATTGATCTGCACCTGGCTGTCTGCTTTGTCCGCTACCTGATTGACATTGAGCACCAGCAGAATGAACACTCCGAGTACGAAGAGAGAGACAACGATGGAAGTGATGGACGCCACCGACATCCAGCCGTTGCGGAATACGTTTTTGAAGCCTTCCCGCAAATGCCGCAAGAAGGTTTTAAAACTCATAACCGTATTCCCCTCTCAATTGGTCTCTGACGATCGTTCCATTCTCAATCGCAAGCACCCGTTTGCGCATTTTGTTCACAATATCCCGGTTGTGGGTCGCCATAACGATCGTGGTACCGCGAAAATTAATCTCATCCAGCAGCTGCATAATGCCCCACGAGGTCTCCGGGTCCAGATTGCCGGTAGGCTCGTCCGCAATAATAACGGCAGGGTTGTTGACGATAGCTCTGGCAATCGCGATCCGCTGCTGCTCTCCCCCTGAGAGCTGTGAGGGCTCCCGCCCCGCCTTGCTGCGCAGTCCCACCAGATCGAGCACTTCATTTACACGCTTCTTGATAATCTTCTTCGGCGCCTCAATAACATCCATCGCAAAAGCCACATTCTCATACGCTGTCATCTTCGGCAGCAGCCGGAAATCCTGAAAGACCACACCGATATTACGGCGCACATAAGGGATCTTGCGGGGCTTCAGCTTGCCGATATTGAACCCGCCTACGGAGATCTGTCCTTTGGTTGGCGTTTCTTCTCTATAAATTAATTTCATGAACGTCGATTTACCTGCACCGGACGGTCCGACAATGTAGACGAACTCATTGCGGTCGATTTTGACGGATATTCCCTGCAATGCATGGGTCCCGTTGGCATAGGTCTTCCATACATCCTGCATCTCAATCATTTTCTCACTTCCCGATTCTGACATCTTCCGCCGGGCCACTGGCCGGGGGAGCTTCCATAAACTGCATGATTATCGCAGGCGTATCTATTGTAACAAATCCACAACCCCTTGAGTACCCGAAAGTTTTACCGAATCCTTACATATACATAAAAATATCAGGTTTCGCCCCATAGAAGGAGAGATTACTTATGAAAAAAATACACGCCGCTCTCATCGCGGGTTTCGGTCTGATGCTGGCTGGCTCGCTGGCTGCCGGAGGGCTTCATCTATACGGCACCCAGCCTACCCTGCCCGCAAATACCGCTATCGCAGGCTGGGAGGTTGGCGGAATGAACATCGCTGAGGTAAAGGCCGGAATGGATTCAAGACTTCAGGCGCTGGAAGCTACTCCACTCGTGATGAAGGCAAAAAATAATGCCGGACTCCAGGTTACCCTTAAGCAGGCAGGTGTGACCTATGAAGCCGGGAACTTCCTCCAGGCGCTGAAGACGTTGACGGACGGCACGCTGATGGAGCGGGTACAAGCCCGGCGCAGCTGGTCCGGCAGCTGGAATATGGAGATTCAGCTGCAGACTGCACAGCTTAAGAGTCTCTTGAATCCCGAATGGGAAAAAGCGTCCTTCGGCGTTCCGGTCGATGCGGTCCGGCGGATCACCGGAGATGACCAGGTCGTATATACGCCAGGGACATCCTCTTATGAGGTGGACTGGCAGGCGCTGGAGCTTGCGATGCAGGCAGCGGTGCCCACCCGATTGGCCGCTGACGGCACACTTCAGGATAAGCAGATTCAGCTGGAGGTCCCCCTTGCTGTCAAGCAGCCGAAGATCACGCTACAGGCGCTCAAGGATCAGGGCATCGATCGCAAAATCGTCCAGTTCAGCACCTCCCTCGGGGCCAGTGGCCCCGGACGCAGCTTCAATGTTGAGGCCGCCGCCAAAGCCGTGAACGGCACGGTGCTGCCGCCGAATGCGGTTTTTGATTACGGAAAAGCAATCCAGAAGGCCCAGACCGAATACGGCTTCCGCGAAGCCCCGGTCATCGTGAACGGCAAGCTCCAGCCCGGCACGGGCGGGGGGATCTGCCAGGTCTCCAGCACCCTGTATAATGCCGCGCTGCGCTCCGGGCTTGAGATTGTAGAGCGGCGCAACCACTCGCTTCCGGTCAGCTATCTGCCGAAGGGGCAGGATGCCACTTTTGCCGAGGGGTATATTAATTTCCGCTTCCGCAACAACACCGGCAAATATCTGATCATCAAATCCGAAGTCCAGGGGCGCACGCTGACCATCAAGCTGTTCGGCACGTTCCCGAAGAACGTCAACTATTCCATTGAATCCAGAACCGTCGAGGTGCTGCCCCCCACGGATAAATATGTGAGCGATGCCTCGCTCCCCAAGGGCGGAACCCGGGTACTGCTTGCCGGCAAAACCGGCTATGTAGTTGAAACTTACATTACCCGCCATGTGGATGGTGCAGCGGTAGAGAGAAATCTACTCTCCCGCGATACCTATTACGCCCAGAAACGTATCATCGCCATCAACCGCGGCGGGATGAGCCAATCCGCTCAGCCTGATTCCCCGCGCAGACAGCTCGTTGAGGACGGAGTGAAGGGACGGTAACGCCCGGGCAAACAGAAACGGCTGCGCTCACCTTGTGACAAGGTCGGCACAGCCGTTATTTATGAAGCGTTAGTCGAAGCCTGAAGCCGCTGCTGCTTAGAAAAGAGTATCCGGTGACATATCAATTCTCCAGTAGCCGCTTACCTTCTTCAGCTTCACTGTCACTACTTCGGAAGACCCGTTCGGCCCTTCCGCAGGTACAGTCAGTTCGAACACTGCCGCCTGTGCAGTCTTGGAGACCATCCGTGCAGTCGCTCTAGTGAAATCCAGCGAGTTACCCAGATCGGCATTGACCTGCGCCATTCTGCCCTCGTGCTCCAGGAACTGTGTCTGTGCGTAGAAAGCCGCCGCATTATGCGTGAATCCCTTCTTGATGTAGCTCATCAGCTGCTGCTTCGAACCCAGATCACTGGACAGATAGCGGTACTCCTGTGCTTTATAAGTGAACAGCTCGGGGCTGAATACATTGCCTCCCCGGCTGGCATACGTATATAGCTTCTTGGCATGAACCACCAGCGGAACAACGCTCCGTTCAGTGAGATTGTTAATGGTAGCCGGCCCTTCCTTGCCCGGTGCAGACGCCGCAACCGTTCTTACGCCCTCAATACTTGCCACCGGTGAAGCCGCAAGCGCTCCGCCCCCTGCAGAGACAAGACCCAGTGATAATGCCAGTGAACCGATCATCCATTTTTTGTTCATCTTGAACGCCTCCTCATATTCCTGTGTGGTAGCCTGAAGCCTACTTCAGACTAAGCTGCTGCGATAAGTACTCTATAACATTACAATAGCCCGTAACCTGTAATACCCAAACCACCCCGGGGTGTAAACGGGTAATGGGGGAAAAGCGTAAAAAAACTCTGCCCTCCATGTAAATGGGGGGCAGAGTTGGGGGGATTATTCAACGGTATTCAATGGCTTCTCATAGTATGCTGTGAAAGTAATACTGGCTGAAATCATATTTTTGGAATTACTAGAGTGCTGGAAGCTGAATGAGTCCACATTTATAATACGCGGCAGAAGCTGTAATGCATTCATCCAGCTCAGGACATTGCTATAAGTCCCTTCTACCAGTGCATCCATCTTCACTGTTTTTACTGCCGGAAATGCAGCTTCGGAAGAACTCGTCATAGCCTGAGCTGGGTTGTTGTCCTCCAACGCGAAGCCGATATCCTTCAATCTGGCATTGGTCATTGTTCCAATAGTTTGTAAGTCAACAATTAACTGCTCACTATTGTCTCCGCGTGGAAGCTTGGCTAGAAGCTCATCCTGCGCACCATTATCAGCCGTTGAACTATCGAACTCTTGTATTTTGTTCTCCATGAGCCGGTTCTGTTGTTCCAACTGCGACATCTCTGATTCCTGCTCTGCAACCTTACTAGTTGTAGGTTGAAATCCTAACAAGAAGAAAGCGAACAATAGCAGAAACAAAACAAGAACCCCTAGCACAATTGGCGAACGATATTTATTGATTTGTTCCATGCTCATCCGCCTCCCCGGGGTTTGTAGATGCAGCGGATTTTTGCAGCCGATCTTTGGCCAAGTTAACATGATAATTCGCTGTATAGTAGCTTTTTAGAGTAGCAGGAGATTGTAGGTTGCCAGATAAATCTCCTTCAGACAACTTTTGAACAAGGACGTCTACAGTGAAGGACATTTTACGCAATTCAGCCAGATATTTGGCTGCGTCTTCCATTTTGGACAGCTTCACTGTTAGGTCAATAGAATCCTGGAACGTATAGCCAATGCTATTAAACGCCGCCCCTTGCGGAAGACCAGATGCAAGCTCGTTTAATATAGGAACGATATTCTGTTTATACTTTAGAATCTCTTCAACAGCAGTCTTACGATCCAGCTTACCTGTACCTACATTGTTAGCCTTGGCGAGTTCCAGCTGAAGTAGTTCACCCCGGTCCTTCAGACCCTGAATCTGCTCAGACTGATTGCTAATCTGTCCCTTATTGGCTGTATAAAAGATCCCGGTCCCTACCATACCCAGCAGCCAAATGCCAACAAGTGCAATGACCAGATAAGGAAACAGCATGGCTTCGCGATCTTCACGTGGCAAAAGATTAATATGCTTTCCGCCATAGCCTAATGCGGCTCCGGTGGCTATCCGGTAGCTGTTCAACTGTTGATCTTGGCTTCTCGCCGCGCTGGCCTCAAGCTGGTCCAGGTTCAGAGGAATGATCTCCTGCTCAGCTAAGGACTGGCTCAGCTCCTCATGAAGTTGACCGCGTATACCAGGTGTTCCTGTAATCAAGATATTGCTAATTCGTGTACTTCCGTCATGAAGACTATACTGGTAGAAATTCAGCATCCGTGAGATTTCCGCCGTAATCTCCAGCATCTGCTCAGGCGACAAATGCTCCTCTGCACTCTCATACGCAGCAGCTACCTCTGATCTGTATGAGATCTCTTCTCGCCCAGACACAGCCATCGGTTCTGCCCTACCTGCTTGAAGATCAGCGACATTAATGGTTCGGATGAAGACAGGGTTTCCCTCACGAAACATATAGATATCCAACAGTGAATGCTCCAGATGGATCAGCATCGTCTCTGCAAAGGTTTGATCTTGATTTAACATAATACTTCGGGCTAATGCTGTTGCAGAAATTTCGATACTATTCACCCGCAGTCCCGCAGCTTCCAAGATATCGATATAATCCTGAATCGGCTTGCGCGGTGCTGCAAATACCAGCAGGTGGCTCTGGTCTTCATCAACACTAGTAGTTACATAGTCATATACCGGATTTTCAAAAGGCAGATGCAGCCCTGTCTCCACTTCAAGCTTCACAAGCTGCTCCAGTTGCTTCTCATTTGTGCTGGGAATACTCATTTTACGGATTATGATTTGAGCAGGCGGGATGGCTAAGGATACCTTAGATCCGCGAAGGCCTTGTTTCTTAACCCAGGGCTTAAGAATATCCAGCAGCGACTCCCCGTCAGCGATCTGATTCTCGACGATTATACCCGGATGTAACGGAAGAACCTTTTTCTTGCGTACTTCCCATGTTTTATTCTTCTTCAAGCTGACGCAGCGAATAGCGGATTCCTCTATGGAAATCCCGACTGCATGTTGACCTAATCCCATCATCCGATGATGTTCCCCCTAACCGATAAACGAAAGATATGCGCTGATGATGTTTGGGCCGAACAGGAATGAGAGGAGTGTGCCCAGAGCCAGGAAAGGACCGAACGGTACAGGCTGCCTGCGCTGGATAGTGCCGGAGAGCCGCAAAATGCCGCCAACAGCTGCCCCCAGTGAGCAGGCTATTAGAAATGCCAAAATAACATTCGGCCAGCCTATAACCCAGCCCAGTAGTGCAAAAAGTTTAACATCCCCGATTCCCATACCTCCGAACAGGGCCAGTAGAAACAGAACCCCTCCACCGCTTAAAGCACCAAGCAAGTGATGCCATAGTGGGGCATTTGCCATAAAAGGAACCAAAAGCAGGAAGAGTGGTGCAAAAAATAGCAGGACTTTATCCGGAATTAGCATATATCGGATATCAGAGACCGTAATAGCAACCGATAAGCAGACTAGCAACATTCCAGTAACACCTTCAAACGTAAGACCGAATTTCAGATACATCACCAGAAACAATACTCCCGTTATTGCTTCTCCAAACGGATATACAGGCGACACCCGGGTACCACAATGCCGGCACTTCCCTCGTGCTAATAAATAGCTGAGAACCGGGATTAGATCCATTGTCTTAAGCCTTGCACGGCATTTAGGACATTTCGATGGCGGATGCAGCAAAGACTCTCCTGCAGGAATCCGCAAACCTACTACGTTTAAGAAAGATCCGAGCGTCAGGCCTAGCAGCGTAATATAAATTGCGATAAATGTAGTCATGGTTGATGGTTGTCCCTTTCAGGGATTTTAAAAAAGGAACCGGAATGGTTCCGATTCCAAATAAAAGTGAATCTTTTCTAATACCCTTAATAAAGCATTTATTATAGAATTCTTTTGAAATTTATGACTTAGGTGGAGTTGTAGTTGGTGCTGGTTTCGATTTCAACACTTCTTCAGCGGTATAATTTTTGGTGACAGTGGAAGCAGTTAGAACTACAGCACTTCCAGAGGTCGAATTAGTTAGTTTGCCGTTAGCATCGAAATTGACTGTAACCGCAGTCAAGGGTTCCTTTGAGCTTGGTAGATATGTAGGACTTTCTAGATAACCTTTACTTTGAAGATCTGCCAATAGAATAGAATTAGCGTTTGAAAAATCACCCGCATTTTCTCCGATAACATACATACGAACCGCATTATATATCTGATTTGCACTCGCAACGTCAGAATCATTTTTTGAATTTTTGATAATTCCTCCGATCATCGGCACCGCAATAACCGCAATAATCCCCAAAATAACAATAACCGCCAATAACTCAATCAGCGTAAACCCCTTCTGATTCTCTTCCTTGCTAAGTCTTCTCTTCATTGCCTGTGCTAACATTTCGTGTCCCCCTTGAAATTAGTTGTGTGTGAAATCAAATCCTGTATTGCAACTTTCCCGATGGCTAGCTTCGGCCTTCGCGCCGTATGTCCGACGTCACCCCTCTCAATATGTTCAAGGAACCGCAAGATTCACATATTACCGTACAGGCTGAACATCGGCAGCATAATAGCTGCTACAATTACCCCAACTATTCCTGCCAGGAAGGCTATCAAAAGTGGCTCCAGCAATGATTTCAAGCGGTCCACTGTATTCTCCACATCCATCTCATAGAAATCAGCGACCTTTGATAACATCGTATCCAGGGCCCCCGTCTCTTCACCAATTGCTATCATCTGGGTCACCAGCGGAGGAAACACCCATGCCTTCTTAAGCGGATCAGAGAGTGGTTTTCCTTGCCTTAGCGAGTCACCCGCACTGCGTATATAACGCCCAACCACCTTATTCCCCGCCACCTCCTCTACGATTGCCAGGGATTGAAGAATAGGTACTGAGCTGGCATAGAGCGATGAGAAAGTCCGGGTAAACTGTGCAATAGAACCTTTCTGATTGAGCTTACCGAAAACGGGCACTTTCAGCTTCGCATAATCGATTGCATATGCACCTTTCTCGGTTCGTTTGGTTATTTGATAAGCAACTACCAAGAGAAGTACTCCTAATATCCAGTAATACCACTGGCCTTGGATACTCTTGCTGAGAGCCAGGACCATCTTAGTAATAGCAGGAAGCTCTGCATTCATTGATTCAAACATAGTGACAAACTGTGGAACAATTGCCCATAGCAGATAAATAACAGCTCCTACAGCCATAACTCCGACTGTAATCGGGTAAGTCAGCGCGGATTTTATCTTTTCGGTGGTGGTATGCTGTTTCTCAAAAAAGACCGCCAACCGCTCCAGCGTCCCCTCCATATTCCCCGATTCTTCTCCGGCACGGATCATGCTGACAAACAAAGGCGGAAAAATCCGTTTGTGTTCCTGTACGGCCTGGGAGAATGAAATTCCCCTACGCAGACTGGAACCGACCTCCTGAAGAGCCTTACGCAGCGGTTTACTATCCGTCTGCTCGGCTAGAATCCGTGTAGCATCTACGATGGATACTCCAGCCCTCATTAGCGTAGCGAATTGACGGCAGTAAATAATAAAGTGAATCGTCTTAACAGGATTTCCTATGTAAATATCTATCTGTAGAAGGGAGGTTTTGCGTTCGATCAGTGAGAATACGGTAAGACCACGCTTACGAAGCTCGTCCATGGCAGCTGGTTTATCCGTAGCGGTAAGCTTACCCTTGATTGGTCTGCCTGCCGGTGTCTTAACCTGGTACTCAAATAATGCCATTAGCCGTTCACCTCGTTCATATAGGCTTTGGCTGCTGAAGGAGTGATGAGCCCTTCTGCCAGATATTCACGGATGTTCATCTCCAGTGTGTGCATCCCCAGCGCCCTGCTGGTCTGCATGACGTTCTTCAGTTGGTGTGTCTTCTCCGTTCTAATCAAATTAGCAACAGCCGGTGTATTCACCAGTATCTCCGTTGCACATACCCGCCCCCGGCCTGTGGCTCTTGGGAATAGACGCTGGCTGACTACGGCTAGCATCACTGAAGCCAGCTGCGAACGAATCTGATTCTGCTGATGGCCTGGAAAAGCATCGATAATCCGGTCTATCGTCTGTGGTGCATCCGTTGTATGTAGAGTTGCCAGTACCA
Organism: Paenibacillus rhizoplanae; assembly: GCF_042684125.1. Classification (NCBI taxonomy): domain Bacteria; kingdom Bacillati; phylum Bacillota; class Bacilli; order Caryophanales; family Paenibacillaceae; genus Paenibacillus; species Paenibacillus rhizoplanae. The sequence goes on from NZ_JBHUKY010000031.1 coordinate 114,682, forward strand.
GATGCCCAGTCTCAGCCGCAGTAACGGCTGCCGAGATCGTCTCCAGATCACGCATTTCACCGACCAGGATAACATCTGGATCCTGCCGCAATGCCGCCCGCAGACCGCTGGCGAAGCTGTGGGTGTCACTCCCGACTTCACGTTGATCCACTAAGCACTTACCATGGCTGTGCAAAAACTCAATGGGATCCTCCAGCGTTACGATATGCTTGCTCTCCGATTGGTTGATAGAATGAATCATTGCTGCCAGTGTGGAGGACTTGCCGCTGCCCGTAGGGCCTGTCACCAGGATCAGACCTTGCGGCTTCTTGGCCAAGCTCTCCAAAATGAGCGGCATGGATAGTTGCTGTAGTGACGGGATCTCCGCAGGAATAGAACGGGCTGCAATGCTTACCCCGCTCCGCTGCCGGTACACATTGACCCTGTAACGTACTCCGTTATCCAGCGGATAAGAGAAGTCTATTTCTCCAGCCGTATTGAAAATACCGCTATTCCCTTCCCCCATAAGCACCTCTGCCATTGCCTGTGATTCCGCAGCCGTGACCAGGTCTCCTTCAACAGGGTGCAGGACTCCATCAATTCTGATTACAGGCGCAGACCCTACCGAGATGTGCAAATCCGAAGCTTTGGAGGTATAGGCCATATGGAGCAGTTGTATGATATTCCTCGTGAAAGTAGACATTGGCTATCCTCCTCAACGCATGATGAGATACATCAATTCTTGTTTATTGCGATACAGTCTCCCTCAAGACCTCTTGGAGTGTTGTAGTTCCCTGTGTAACCTTAAGAAAGCCATCCTCCATTAGTTGTACAAGCCCGCGTTGCCGGGCAGCAGCCTTCAATTCATCAACAGATGCCAGGTCGGTAATTAATTGCCGCATGTGGTCGTCTATCGTCAGGACCTCATGAATGGCAATTCGCCCACGATATCCTGTAGTGCTGCAACTCCCGCAGCCTCGTCCACGGTGCAGATAGTCTGTAGGCAGGCCGTATTTCCGCAACATGATCGCTTCCTGCTCTGACGGCTTGTACTTTTCTTTGCAGTCCGGGCAGATTTTACGTACAAGCCGCTGGGCAACTACTCCTATTAGGGAAGAGGCAATCAAATAAGGCTCAACTCCCATATCCCTAAGGCGTGAGATAGTACTAATAGCATCATTGGTGTGTAGTGTAGATAGAACAAGGTGCCCGGTTAACGATGCTCTGACAGCTATCTCTGCTGTTTCAGTATCACGTATTTCCCCGACCATAACGATATTGGGATCCTGCCGCAGAATCGATCGCAATCCTGCCGCAAAGGTGAGACCGACTGCAGCATTCACATGTACTTGGTTGACCCCTTCAAGCTGATACTCTACCGGGTCCTCGACTGTTATAATGTTCGTACTCTCCACGTTTAATTGGTTCAAGGCAGAGTATAAAGTCGTTGTTTTCCCGCTTCCCGTTGGCCCTGTAATCAACAAAATCCCGTATGGTCTGGCAATCATTTCTCTAAATACAGCAGCATTCGACTCACTGAAGCCAAGACTGTCTACGGATTTGACGCCAGTGCTGAGATCCAGCAACCGGAGCACGATTTTCTCTCCATGCATAGTCGGCAGGGACGATACACGGATATCAACCATTTTGTAATCAAATTGCATCTTGATGCGTCCGTCCTGCGGAAGCCTGCGCTCTGCTATGTTAAGCTTCGCCATAATCTTCAATCTCGCGGTGATAAAGCCCTGCATCTGTTTGGGAATTACACGTTCTGTCCGCAGTGTTCCATCGATCCGGTATCGGATGGAGAGGTTGTTCTCTCCCGGATCTACATGAATATCGGATGCGCGCAAGGCTACCGCCTGCTGAATCATCTGATTGACCAGCCGGACTATTGGTGAATCCTCATCCGTAATCTCGGTCTCTTCAATCTCTTCCTGAGTGGGCAACTCTACCATCATTTGGCTCATAGAATCACGCATACCATAATGACGGGCAATCGCTCGCTGTAACTCATCCCGGGTAGAGATAGCAGGTTCAATTCTGAATCCTGTACTCATCCGCAAATCTTCAATAGCAAAATAGTCCAGCGGATCAGCCATAGCGACCATCAGCTTACCTCCTTCCTTCATAAAGGGAAGCACTTGATAGCGTTTGGCCATGCTCTCCGGGATAATCTGTGTGATAGCCGGATCAATCTGATATTTGAACAAACTAACATGAGGTATACCAAGCTGGAATTCCAATACTTCGATTAATTGTTGTTCCGTAATGTAACCCTGCGAGATCAGCAAGTCACCAAGCTTTCGTTTGGTTTTGCGTTGTTCTGCCAGTGCTTCAGTCAGCTGCTCCTGAGAGATAATGCTGTTGTCTACCAACAGATCTCCAAGTCTTTTTTTTATGATTGGCACAGTAGCTCATCCCCAGCTCTCACTTATATTCCTCAATAGTCGAACTTCATAGCATTTAGCAGAAGTGGAAAGTAAATTTCCATTTTTCCGAAAAAACTCGAAATCTATCTTGACCGGGACTTTGCGTTTTACAGAAGTGATTTTCCGACAATCCATAGATTTTATAGTTCTAATTGCTTAAATTTAAGGTATCTTTTACATATGTTATTATTGCCTATGGAGGTAAATTGTCCTAGAATGATATATAGCACATAACTGTTTTTTTTACAATTATGATTTCCAATTGTTAGACAATTTTAGCGAAAGTTTCGATAAATCTACCAACCAATTATTTCACTTCTTATCGGGGGAGATGCTGAATGAAATTATTCCGGCGGAGAACATGGTTTTATTTCTCAGGGGTGATATTCGTTGCGCTGCTAATCGCTTTATGCATTCATTTTTTTGTTCTATCCGTCAATGCAGTTGATAGTACATATACGATCCGTATTCTGGAGATCACAGATCCCACCAGTACTGCAAGCTTAGAACTGGATGCCAATGACAAGTACCCCTTGAGTGAACTCGATAGTCTTCAAGGGTTAGAAAGCGTAGAGATTGATACAATGACTATGAAGCGCTTCGTATCTCTGCGTGATAATTGGGACGGTAAGTATGATGCCATTTACATCGGCAAGGGAGCTTTTAGTAAAAATCTCGTAAACAGTAACAGCAATTCTACCCAAGACGAGCGCAAGTCGGCACATAAGACTATCAATGTTGAGAATGATATTACACGCCTCAAGGCCCAAGAGATCACCGATTACTATATTAACAAAGGCTTGAATGTTATTCTCCGTGAAGAGACATTCACTGAGCAGAAAGCAAAAGGTACTGAAGGTGTTCTGTACGAAACGTTCAATCCTTACCGCACTTCTACCCGCCCCAATGTAGTTTTTCTGAAGAACAAGAATGAACTCGATACTTTTACAACCGGGATTAAGAACGAAAGCTGGCCGCAAATGTCGACACTTAAACAACGGCCAAGACTAACCATTACTCATAAGCCGGACAGTTACAACAAAGGCTCTACAACCTTATATCAAGCCGGAGATACAATTGAATTCCCTATTAAACTTAATAATATCCCTGACTTAAGAACTAATACTGTACGCATCAAGCTTTATATAAATGTGGATTCCTCCCTGCCGATGACAGAGGAGACTGCGGTTGCCACCAAAGAAGTAACCTCAATTACCGATACCTTAAGCTACATTTTACCTTCCACCTTCTCCGGGCCTCTGTATTGGAGAATGGAAGTAAGTACATTAAGTGGACTGAAGGATTTCGACACCGGCAATATTCTCTACAAAGGCGTTAAGCGTGAGATCAAGGTGCTGCAGATAATGCCTGCCGGCAAGACTGATAGTAACTTGCTCAATACCAAAAACATGAAAGCAGCTTATCTTAAAAATCCTGATTACTATGAACTAACCATTACACCTCATGACATGACCTGGTTCAATAATTACATTGTCGAGCATACCAGTGCTGATGATAGAACCTCAGGACTTAACGGGAACTTTGACATGGTCGTATTTGGCTTCCTGGACATGTATGACCGGGCCACGACACCGATGCTATCCGAAGCGGCTGCCCGGGCAGTCAAGGCCTTCGCTGAAGAAACAAAGCAGAGTCTGATGCTGACGCACGATACCATTTTCCGTGAAAAGGATGCGCCTTACAAAGAGAGCGCCAATAATCTGAATTATTGGAGTTACTATTTCCATGACATGGTTGGACAAGCTCTACCACGGACTTATCTGGGCGGCAATGCGATTTACCCGTCCACTAAGGTAGTGCCCGTCAACCAGGGGCTAATGACGCAATACCCGTTCAACCTAGACAAGAGTGGAAGTAACTCCAGCCGGTACACCGTCGCTACGACACATGACCAGTTCTTCCCGCTTAACCTGGAACGGGCAGATGTCATCCCGTGGTACAACATCTCAGGTTCAGAACGGGATACGGATGATAGCTATAATCACTTTTATACCTATTCTGTCGGCAATATTACCTTCTCGGGAACGGGACACACTAGCACAGGCTTCCCGGACTGGGAGCAGATGTTATTCGTCAACACCATGTACCGTGCCTTCATCGGCGCCAACCATGCTCCGAAGATCACTGTGTATACACCACAGGATATGAGCACCAAGCCCTCTTATCATGACAAGTTAACGGTCAGCTATTCAGCTACCGACCTGGATCTCAAGGATAAAGAACTGATCACCGATATTACCCTTAGGAAATGGGTTGGCGACAAGCAGACAGGTAATTATGTACAGGTTGACGCTATGAACAAGAAGACAATTCTATCCGGTGAGACTGTCACCCATACCTTTGACAATCCCTTGCATGAGAAAGGCGAGCTGCAGATTGAAATAACGGCCAGGGACAAACAAGGCGCGCTCGACTCCAGGATCATTACCGTCAATGTGGAGAAGGTACAAGCGAATTTGTCTATTAGCAGGTCGTTATCCAAGAATAGGGTCGAGCGGGGAGAGTCGTTCACGATTACGTATAAAGTCATTCCCAAACCTATTCCAGTGCTTAGCATAGACCTGGCCTCCAAGGAGCCGGTTATCTCTGATGTCCAGTATTCCGAGGCCTTCCCGCCAAACCTTAAGTTCAGTGATCTGGCCGCAGGAGGATTCACCCAGAGCGGGGATGAAGTTTCCGGTATCACACTTACTAAGGGGCTGGGCAAGTTCACCTATAAGCTGTCGCCGGATGGATTGACTTATGTGCCTGACGCAGCCGAAGGGATCAGCTTTGAGATTACGGCCATCGCTACCGCGAAACAGGATTATACGCTGGACCATTCGAAAATATGTTACGTGGACCTTCATGCTGAGCAGGAGGAGTTGGCGTCTGCAATACCCGGTAGTACAGCCACGGCTACTGCAACCGCAACAGAGACACCTGCTGCAACAGTCAACCAGACGCCGGCGCCACCGCAGGACATCCGAATGCCCCCGCTTGGAATAGCTAAGGAATTCAGCCTATTCATTCGGGGGGACATTAACCGGACAGGCGGAATCGAAGGAACGATTGCTGCGGGGGGCAATGTCACGACTAGCAGCAGTGGCATTGCCAGCAGCTTCACCGGTGATCCGCATACGCTGGATGCGCTGGTCGTCGGAGGTAACCTGAATATCAGCAACGATTCCGTAAATGGTAATGTAATTGTGGGGGGAACTTCAACGATAGCAAGTAATGTGAAGATTCAAGGAGAGTTGAAGCCGGGTAATCCGATTGATTTTGCCGCAGAATTCAAGTACCTACAGGAACAATCCGACGCGCTTGCTGCCCTTCCTGACAATGGACAATCCATTCAATACAGTTGGGGTGGAACCTTGCTTAAGGGAACGCAAAATACTAATATCTTCACGATTAAAGGTCAAACTATTAAGAGTACGGTTGGAATTGATGTCCCCAAGGGATCGACCGTCATTCTGAATATTACGGGTGCTAGTACGACTATCCAGAACATGTCCTTTGAATTCTGCTCCAGTAACAGAACGATTGAGGATTACAAGGACGGTATGGGCAGTTGCACCGGTGCTGACAAATATTCAGGTAGTGAACTGGAACAGCAGCGCTCGAAGGTGATCTATAACTTTTACAATAAAACCAACGGTACTATAGATGCCTCAACCAAACTCACCGTCAATGGCATTGCCATGGAAGGGACCGTACTTGCTCCCCGGGCAGCCATTGAATTCAATAACGGGAGAGTCTATGGCAACATCATCGGCGCTTCCCTGAATGGGAACGGGAATCCCATGAATGTGAAATTCAGCGGAGAGACGGGACTGCCACAGCCTACATCACCTGCCGCTACACCAACTATAGCGCCAACGCCAACACCGACCGTTGCTTCAACGCCAAGCCCGACACCTGCGCCAGTCCTGGAGAGAACCACGCTGGATTTTGCAGAGTTATCGTTCACCGCATACGTCAAGATGACCGGCCTGACATTACAAGGGGCGACCATCCGGATCAACACCGAACTAAGTATGGACTTGCTGAAAAAAATCATGCCTAATGATGCAAACACTCCAGCACTCAAATGGGAGTCTCTGAATCCCGTGATTGCTACCATCTCTGATACAGGTGTGGTGTGGGGCGTTGCACCGGGGACAGTCACCATCCGGCTCACGGCTATTGATGCAGCAGGTCAAACCTTTACAGCGAATGCAAACGTCACTGTCAAAGCGCCCAAGCTCAGTATCAGCGGCCCTGATGCTTCCTATGTGGGCACCTCAACAAATTACTTGGCCAGCTATGATACCGTAGACGACACCGTAGATCATTATGAGTGGTCCATTAAAGAAGGCAGCAATACCGCAGCTGCAAGCCTAACCGTCGATCCTGCTTATCCGTTAAATGACCATGCGTCACTGCTGGCTCAGAGGTCCGGAAAGGTTACCCTGATCGCCATCGCAAAGACCAAGGCATTCAAAGGAGGTACACCTCCAGAGGAGGTTACGGTCACCTTTATCAATCCAGTTCAAACAATTAGCATAACTGGGCCAAATACAGTCAAAGTTAACGATAAAATTACTTTAAAAGTTGTTGTGCTTGATCCGTTGGAAGCAGACCCGGCCGATTATATTTGGACCTTAGAGGGTGACGGCCGCAACTATGCAACAATCATTGATCTTCCAGATACCAGTACTATAGAGCTAGCAGGCGTGAAAATTACGGAACAAGACAAGCCCGTAATTTTGAAAGCCACCTTGAAGGGAACGCCTGCTGATAAGCCCGTTGAAACTCATTACAAGGTAACTGTAGGGACCCGTCTGGAAGGTCTACGCTTGAGAGATCCTATAAGTATCAGAGTAGGCACCGAGCACAATTTGTTTATTAATGATCTTGATGTAGACCCTGCGTCCATGAAGCCCGAGATTAAGCTAGCTTGGAGCAGTAGTAATCCTGCTGTGGTCGGAATCACCCAGGAGGGAGTAATAACAGGCTTGATTAAGGGCTCCTCACGAATTACAGCAACTTCTATAGAAAACCCCCAGATCCAAGTGACCACTTTGGTCAATGTCATCAATGAAGACCGTTATTAAACAAACTTCAAAAGAAAACGGATGTCTCCCCTTTCGGAGATGACATCCGTTTTCTTTTTACTTCCTAGAATCTTAGACCTATTTAACTATTCTAACCTCAAATCTCCCACCCGAATATTCACAGCTTTGACGCGGGGAAGCCCCGCCTGCTGATCCGTAAATATCCGATCGTTGTAGATAGCCTTGAATCGGATTAAGCTATTATTGCCTTGTATGTTAATGTCCGAGTCTCCACGGAGTGCTGTGCCGCGAACTGCATTAATCGTTAAATCCCCCTTGGCAAAGAAGCCACCTATAAGGGAAAAGATAGACCCTACCCCGTACAACTGGGCATCAGAATCGGTATAAAAGAACGCAGCCAGTGGAGCGGGTTCTGTATTATCAAAAGCTGCGAGCCGGTTAATTAAAATCTGCCCCTGGGACATTAAGACCAATTCTTTCCCATTCAATCCTTCAATAAAGGCATCCTCTACAACTGTGGTGAAATCTTCTCCGCCGTTGGGGACATTTGATTCCTTCAGAGCAAAAATGGTGGAGTCAAACCGTACCTTCCCTCTGATCTGAACTTTACCCGTAACCAAAATATTGGCACGTATGTCAATGGGAGTTGGACCACCATAATTATCAATAGTTAAATTACCGTCAATAATGTACCAGTAATGCTTGGCATCGGGATAAGCTGAGCTTGTCTTTTGCGTGTAGTTGATCCCTGTCAGTTCTGTTCCATCTATTGTTAAGTCACCTGCATAAACTAGTGATTTCTTAGGATTAGTAAGAATATTAACCGCCTTAGCATATTCCTCTAGGGCCTGTATCCCTTCCTCTGTGGTATCTGCCGGATCTGGTTTAGGAGGCAGCACAGTATGATCAAATATAGCTTCATAATTGCTAGTAAGATAGGCAGCCAAACTGTGATTATTCATGTTGTCCAGAATAGATTGTCTACTGGCCCCAGTGCCTACAGCCTCCTGAACCTTATCAATAAAAGAGGATTTAACATTTACTTCTACAAAGCTGCGATGGCTTTTGATTTTCACTTTATCTGCTGAAATAATACTTGCTTCTGTAACCTCATTGCCCGTCAACTCCTTCCTGTCTTGTGCCTTATAAACGAGCTTGTCAAGAGATTGCACATGCGCCTCGCCGTCTAGCTCGAAGGGTGTAGATAAAAATGAACGTTGGTCCAAATACGTATAGTAAGCAGTATCGCTGATTTCCAGCCTATTCCCTGCATAGATGTTCCCTTTAATATAAGGCGATCCATTGATTATCAGATTGTTCTCTGAGCCCAGTGTATACTTCAGAAAATCAGGATAGGTATCAACTACCACATTTTGTTTTAATTTGCGCACCACTCCATTGACCTCCGCTTGAGCTGTGAGGGTCACGGTGTAGCTAACGGACTGCCCCTGCTCAGTGGTGATAGGTTCAGTAATATCTACTATGGTACCGATTGCCTTCCCCCCGTCGGACTGATGAAGGTCGGTGCTGGCAAATAGTGCACTAGGATTGCCAGTCTCCTCCGGGTTATTCATACTCTTGAGATTACTCAAGAAGCCCTTAATTGCAGCATCCACCTCTGCTTGGCTCATATCTACACTCGCCGCTACTCTTTTATTCAAACTAGATGTAATGTAGGCCACTGCTTCGTCCAATGTCTTCTCCGCCAGATGCAGGCTCTGCACATCATTCTTACGCGTCTCTGTACGCTGAGCGCCTCCAACGGCAGCAGTAAGCACACTCAACCCCAGAATGGTCAGGAGCAGCACAATAAACATAACCAGCACCAGGGCAGAACCCCGTTCTTCCCGGAAGCGTCTGGCGAATCCCTTCAGTCTCTCAATCCCCAATTGGCACAGTGACGGTCCAGCTCCAGGCATGACGGTGTCCTCCTAAAATCCAAATTTACTTTTCATTTCCATGGTGTAATCCCTGCCATCATACTTCTGAGCCAATTCGAGCGTAATTTCAATCAGTCCGCTATCACAAGGAGATGTACCGGTACAAAATCTTCCGTCAGGTGTCGCCGAAGAAATGAGTGAACCTGTCAGGTCTGATTTCACTGTTGTCCGGGAGTCATTAGAAGGCGCATCCGCTTCAGCAGCAATGACCAGTTTCCCCTGAGTGAAGGCGATCTTAACCACTTCAAGCGTAGAGTCGGTATCGCTTTTTTTCTTTTTTAGCAAAATTCCGTCATTAGTTCTCTCTACTCGCTCAGGAGCAAATATGTATAACTCATTTATAATCGAAGACATAATGATGTCTGCTTCATCTCTAAGTGAATTCTCAATAGTTATTTTATGATAGCTGCGGAATCCAAACATAGTCACCATGGAGATAATGCCCACTACCATTGAAAATATAGTTATGGCGGCGATCAGCTCAATCAGTGTGAAGCCCTGCTGCGATTTTAGGCACTCAACGTATCTTCTCATCAGTAATATAACCCTCCACTATCATGCTGGCTGTATTCGCACTCGGGCCGCCCGGGCCGGTGACCTCTACCTGTACAGGGATCAGATAAGGAGCCATTTCCTGTTTGCGGATGTCTCCCCCCCTCAGCATGTCCCGATACAACTCTGCTTGGTACGTTATCTTCACCTGATAGAGAATATTATTAATTACCGGATTCAGCACTTCAGGCAGCACCGCCGAATTAATGAAATCATCATTGTTATACATACAAGAAGTACTTGTACACTGCTTTGCTTCAATACTAGGGTGTGCAGCGTTGGGGCTTGTATCATTTACATTGAAATATTTGCTCATCGCTTCAAAATCCTGCTTCTCCATATAAAACAAAGCGTTCCGCGCCAGATTGACCATGATCGTCTTGTTCTGGTTGGATTTGGAGTAGGATAGCGCGTGGGTGAAGTAGGAGGTCAGCACCAGGGACACTATCGACAAAATGACGATGGCGGCCAGCACCTCGATCAAGGTGAAGCCCGCTTCCTTGCCCCGCTCGCGGCTGCGGTTCCATGGGTCTTTCCAGGACATTGTGTTCGCTCCCTATACTCTATTGGATTCAATTATGGATAGTTCCCGCGCAGCAGAATATTGGCTTCTCTCACCCGCTGGTCGGAGTACATCCATGTCTTCAGTCCTGTGTCCTTGCGTATTTCTATGAATCTTTCTACCTACTTCCATTATATTCTTTCTCCTCCGGCAGCAGCAATGCTTGCGGACAATAAATCTGGAGAAATCTACAATTTATATCAGGTGGGGGCTGTGCTATCATGTGGGCAGAAAGGGGATACGTAAATGGCTTTGATTGAATGTAAATTTTATTCGGAGGTGCTGGGGCTCAGTACTTCGATGACTGTCATTCTGCCGCAGCAGACCACTACGCAGATCGGAATGAGCAATGTCTCCAAAGGGACCTTACACCCCACCCTGTACCTGCTGCACGGCCTGTCTGATGATGATTCGATCTGGCTCCGCCGGACTTCGATTGAGCGTTATGTGGCGGAGATGGGTATCGCCGTAGTTATGCCGCAGGTACACCGCAGCTTCTACACGGATATGAAGGCAGGCGGACAGTATTGGACGTTTATCAGTGAGGAATTACCGGCGCTGGCCCGTTCCTTCTTCCCCCTGTCTCCAAAACGTGAGGATAACTTCGTAGCAGGGCTGTCGATGGGCGGTTATGGGGCGATGAAGCTGGGGCTGCGCAAGCCTGAGAACTGGGCTGCTGCGGCGAGTCTGTCGGGAGCACTCGATATGGCGCATAATTACTTGAACTTTGAAGATTCAGCACAGAAATCCAAGGATTATCTGCAGGTTTTTGGAGACAAGGACATTACAGGCACTCCAGAAGACCTGCTGTGGCTGCTTCAGGAGGTTAACCGCTCCAAAGGGCCGAAGCCGCTGCTCTATCAGTGCTGTGGCACCGAGGATTTCCTCTATGAGGACAATCAGGTCTTCCGTAAGGCCTGCGCCAAGACCAAGCTGTCTCTAACTTATGAGGAGGGGCCGGGCCAGCATGAGTGGGGGTATTGGGATACCAAGATCCGCGATGTGCTGAAGTGGCTGCCGCTAAGCAAGTAGAATCTTCCAGATTGTAAGCGGATACGGATCATTCCCGTAAGCTTCTACTGGGGTGCGGAGAATATAACCTTATTATCGCTCAAAAAAAGACTGTCCTACCGCATCTAACCGATGCTGAGTAGAGACAGTCTTTCGTTTATCCTCTAGTTTCGCCTTCAGGCTCTACTAGTCTTACTCCACAGCATGTCCATGCTGCTTCACCCATTCACCCGCAGCCGTCAGGTCCGCTTCGGCCCGGCCGATGGCGGCCTGCACCTGAACCGTGGCGGTACCGCCGTAAACATTACGTGCGTTCACAACAGCCTCGGGCTGGAGCACCGCATAGATCTGGTCGTCGAACAGCGGGGAGAACTGCTTGAATTCGTCCAACGTCAGATCCAGCAGGAACTTGCCCTCGTTGATGCAATACAGGACTGTCTTGCCGATCACCTCATGCGCCTGACGGAACGGCAGGCCTTTGCCTACCAGGAAGTCGGCGATATCGGTCGCGTTGGAGAAGTCGGTATTCACCGCTTCGCGCATCCGCGCCTTGTTCACCGTCATGGTGGAGATCATCGGTGCGAACAGCTGCAAAGCCCCTGTAAGGGTAGCTACGGTATCGAACATGCCTTCCTTATCTTCCTGCATGTCCTTGTTATAGGCCAGCGGAAGTGACTTCAGCACAGTCAGGAGTCCGATCAGGTTGCCGTAGACACGGCCGGTTTTGCCGCGTACCAGCTCCGGTACATCCGGGTTCTTCTTCTGCGGCATGATGCTGCTGCCGGTGCAGAAGGCATCGTCCAGCTCCACGAAGCTGAATTCGGTGCTGCTCCACAGCACCAGCTCTTCGCTAAGACGGGACAGGTGAGTCATCACCAGCGAAGCATTCGCCAGGAACTCCACGATGAAGTCGCGGTCACTGACTGCATCCAGACTGTTCTCATAGACCCCGTCGAAGCCAAGCTGCTCGGCCACGAAGTGGCGGTCAATCGGGAACGTCGTTCCCGCCAGCGCCCCGGCACCCAGCGGCAGCACATTAATCCGCTTGTAGCTGTCCGTCAGGCGCTCCGCATCGCGGCGGAACATCGATACGTAGGCCAGCAGATGATGCGCGAACAGAATCGGCTGTGCCCGCTGCAGGTGGGTATATCCCGGAACGATGGTCTCCAGGTTATCCTTGGCCTGCCCGATCAGCGCACCCTGCAGCTCATGCAGCAGCGCTACCAGCTCCACCACGCGGTTACGCAAGTAGAGGTGCATATCCGTAGCTACCTGATCGTTACGGCTGCGGCCGGTGTGCAGCTTACCGCCGACCGGGCCGATCTCTTCGATCAGGTTCTTTTCAATATTCATGTGGATATCTTCATCGGCAACCGAGAACACGATCTCTCCCGCACGTACCTTGTCCAGCACCTTCGCGAGCCCATTCTTGATCGTCTCGACATCCTCCTGCGGTAGAATTCCGCATTTGCCCAGCATCGTGACATGTGCCAGACTGCCCTGCACATCCTCTTCTGCCAGCACTTTATCGAACTCGATAGAAGCCGTATATTCCTCTACCAGCTTGTTCGTTCCTTTGGTAAAACGTCCGCCCCACAGCTTGCTCACCTGTTGTTCCTCCTCGATGGACGTTAGAAGGGCCGCCCCTGTCCGGTTGGGAGGAACGGCCTTCTTGTGTCCGCTTTTATATGCTGCTACTTATTGGATTCCGCTACGCCTGCCGATACCTTCAGACGCAAGGCATTCAGACGGATGAAGCCGGTCGCATCGCCCTGGTCGTAGGCCTGGGTAGGATCTGCCTCCATGGTGGCGATATCCGGGTTGTACAGGCTGACCGGACTCTTGACTCCGGCGCCGATGATGTTGCCCTTGTAGAGCTTCACGCGTACCGTACCGGTCACATTCTTCTGGCTCTCCTTCACCAGGGCCTGCATCGCAATCCGCTCCGGCGCGAACCAGAAGCCGTTATACACCAGCGTGCTGTAACGGGTGATCAGGCTGTCACGCAGGTTCATCACTTCACGGTCCATGGTGATCGATTCCATTTTGCGGTGAGCCGTGAACAGAATCGTTCCGCCCGGAGTCTCATACACACCGCGGCTCTTCATGCCGACAAAACGGTTCTCGACCATATCCACGCGTCCGATCCCATGCTTGCCGCCCAGCTCATTCAGCTTCTCCATCACTTGCAGCGGAGATAACGCTTCGCCGTTCAGCGCTACGCAGTCACCTTTGAGGAAGTCCAGCTCCAGATATTCCGCCTCGTCCGGCGCATCCTCCGGCGCATTCGAGAGCAGGAACATTTCCTTGTTCTCCGGTGCGCTTGGATCGAACCAAGGATCTTCCAGCACGCCGCTCTCATAGCTGATATGCAGCAGATTGCGGTCCATTGAGTACGGCTTAGCTGCTGAGGCTTGTACCGGAATACCGTTGGCTTCGGCGTAAGCGATCATCTCGGCACGGCCCGGGAATTGGTTGCGGAACTCTTCCAGACGCCAAGGCGCAATTACCTTAATGCTCGGTGACAACGCAGCGGCATTAAGTTCAAAACGCACCTGGTCGTTCCCTTTGCCGGTAGCTCCATGGGCAATGGCGGTAGCGCCTTCGGCGATGGCGATATCCACCATACGCTTGGCGATCAGCGGACGGGCAATGCTGGTACCCAGCAGATATTGTCCCTCATAGAGTGCGCCCGACTGGAACATCGGGTAGATGAAGTCATTCGCGAACTCGTCGCGCAGATCATCGATGTAGACTTTGGATGCGCCGGTTGCTAGTGCTTTTTCCTCCAGACCGTCCAATTCCTCTTTTTGACCAATATCCGCTGTAAAAGCAATAATCTCCGCATCATACGTTTCTTTCAGCCATTTCAGAATGACTGAGGTATCCAGCCCGCCGGAATAGGCGAGTACAATTTTTTCTTTTGGCATGGGGTGTTTAGCTTCCTTTCGGTGTGGGAGGTTATAAGATAAACTGCAACATCATAAACGGGTTTTGGACGTCACTACAGAGAATATTTGGACTTCCGGCCGCTGTTGTCTACAGATTTCTTGATTTATACCGCTCTTCGCGGTTGAAATCCGTAGACAAAGGCGGATGCTCACGCTCCTACAGTTCCAAAATTCCCTTCCGATCCTCCCAACCCTCTTATTTAAGTTCCCGTTGATCCTATATATGTGTTGTGTATATATAATTAAATTACTTCAACCCAGCTCTTGCTGAGGGTTGGCTGTGCCCGATTAAAGTGCAAATGATGGACTTAATTGCAATCCGTACAACTAAATCGTCTGATATAACGCGTAATGCGTGTTTAGGTGTAGTTCGTGCAATTAAAATGCCTCTATACCTGAATTCTCGCCCATTCGGGCAGATTTAGTTGTATAGACTACAGTTAGAGGAGGAAATCCTTGCTTCTCACTGTTTTTAATTGCATGGAATACACTTATCTCTAAATGTCCGCTTACAACGCAACTTCATACCTTACCGCATTCATGGAATTAACTCATTTCTGTGCTCCTGATGCTCTGCTAGGCTCCACCAACATCTAGCCCATCAAAGCCGCCATCAGCGCCTTCTGCGCATGCAGGCGGTTCTCCGCCTGATCGAAGATCACGGAGTTCGGGCCGTCGATCACGCCGGTGCTGACCTCTTCTTCACGGTGGGCCGGCAGGCAGTGCAGGAACAGATAATCACTCTTCGCACCTTTTACCAGCTCTTCGTTGACCTGGTAGTCCTTGAACGCTGCTTCACGCGCCAGCTGCTCGGCCTCGAAGCCCATGCTCGCCCAGACATCCGTGTAGATCACATCTGCGTCCTGTACCGCCTCCTGCGGGCTGCGGGTCACAGTGATGACCGAGCCTGTCTCCTTGGCGATCTCACGTGCCTCGGCCACGACAGCCTCATCCGGCTCGTAGCCCTCAGGTCCGGAGATAGAGACATGCACACCCAGCTTGGCGCCGCCGATCAGCAGAGAATGGGCCATATTATTGCCGTCGCCGATGTATGCCAGCTTCAGGCCCTTCAGCTTGCCCTTGTGCTCGTATACCGTCTGGTAGTCCGCCAGCACCTGGCAGGGATGCGCAAGATCGCTGAGGCCGTTGATTACAGGCACTGAGGCATACCGGGCCAAATCTTCCACTTTATCATGTCCGAACGTACGGATCATGATACCGTCCAGATAACGCGACATGACCTGGGCCGTATCACCAACCGTCTCGCCGCGTCCGAGCTGGATGTCATTTTTGCTGAGGAATAGCGCATGACCGCCAAGCTGATACATGCCTACTTCAAATGATACCCGTGTACGGGTAGAGGATTTCTCAAAAATAAGGCCGATCGTCTTCCCCAGCAGCGGCTGGTAGACCTCACTGTTCTTCTGCTTGCGCTTCAGCTCAATCGCGAGGTCAATCAAATACGTGATTTCCTCCGGGCTGTAATCATTCAGCTCCAATAAATCACGGCCTTTGAGCTGTGCGGAAATCTTGTCTGTAACGCCTGGTGTACCGTGACTCATGAATTTGCCTCCCCGCTTACTTTGTTAGCATAAGTATGAATTAGTTCCGATAGGATGTCCACCGCCTGATCAATCTCGGCTGTGCTGACATACAGATTAGGCAGCAGCCGGATCACATCCGGGCCAGCTTGAACAAACAGCAGTCCGCGCTTTTGTCCGGCGAGAACGATCTCGGCTACCGGCTCCTGGCATTCAATGCCGATCAGCAAGCCTTTGCCGCGAATCTCCTTCACAAAAGAAGTGTCCGCCAGCTTCGCTCTGAGCTGTCCGCTTAAGTATTCGCCCATCTCCGCAGCCCGCTGGGGCAGCTTGTCTTCGAGCATGGTCTCAATGGTCGCTTCCATCACCGCTGCCGCCAGCGGGGTACCGCCGAAGGTACTGGCGTGGCTGCCCGGGCTGAAGGCCTCGCGCAGATAGCCTTTGCCGAGCATCACACCAGCCGGGAAGCCGCTGGCTACGCCTTTGGCTAAGGTGAAGATGTCCGGCTCAATGCCGTAATGCTGATGAGCGAACAGCTTGCCCGTACGGCCCATGCCGGTCTGCACTTCGTCCACGATGAGCAGTAGTCCGTGTTCCTTGCACAGTGCCACTACTGCATCCAGGAATTCCTGCTGCACCTCAAGGACGCCGCCCTCAGCCAGCACCATCTCCAGCATGATCGCCGCTGTATGCTCTGTAATCGCTGCCTTCAGCGCCTCCAGATCATGGAGAGGAACGGTCTTGAAGCCTGCCGGAAGCGGCAGGAAGCCTTCCTTGACCTTTGCCTGTCCAGTGGCTGTCAGTGTAGCCAGCGTACGTCCATGGAAGGACTGCTCGAACGTAATGACTTCATAACGGTCCACACCCTGCACCTTCTGATGATACCGGCGCGCCAGCTTGATGGCCGCTTCATTCGCTTCCGCTCCGCTGTTGCAGAAGAAGACCTGATCCGCACAGCTATTCTCGGTGAGCAGCGTAGCCACCCGCTCCTGTCCCGGAATGTGGAACAGGTTCGAGACATGCCACAGTGTATCAATCTGCTCCTTTAGCTTCGCACCGACCTTCTCCGGCGCATGGCCCAGGCTCGTTACCGCAAGTCCGCACATGAAGTCCAGGTACTTGTTGCCCTGATCGTCCCAGACCCAGCTGCCTTTGCCCTTGACCAGACTGAGATCATATCTGGCGTAAGACGGGAATATCGCACTCAGCTTGGCCGGAGCAGAAGCAGCCTCCTGTCCCTGCGTTTCCGCTGAACGTCCCTGCGGCGCCTCTGTCAAAGAATTCTTGTCCGTTTGCGTAAGCTCACTCATTCTTAGTCACTCTCCCACCATGCTGCTGCCGGCTTCCCGTCAGCGCGTCTAATTTGCTTGTCACTCTGCTACGAAACTAAGGATACCTCTCAGAACGTCTTTCTGCCCTGTCTGCTGCATTTCCTAACGGACAATCCGCGTCCCCAGCGCTTCGCCCTTCAGCACCCGGCTGAGTACACGCGGCTCTTTGCCGTCTACAACAATAACCTCGGACACCTGACCCTGGATGCAGTCCATGGCGGCACGCACCTTGGGAATCATTCCGCCGTAGATTTCACCGTTCTCAATCAGCGCTTCGATCTGCGCCACCGTTACGGACGGAAGCACGACCTTCTCCCCGTCCACCGTCCGCATAATGCCCGGCACATCCGTAACCACGATCATGCTCGGTGACCCTATATAAGAAGCCACCGCTCCGGCGGCAGTATCTGCATTGATGTTGTACCGCTGGCCATCGCCATCTACGCCTACTGGTGCAATAACCGGAATATAGCCCATCGCCAGGATACCCGTCACAATCTCTGCCTGGACTCCGCTTACCTCTCCCACCAGACCGACTTCATGATGGTTAGCCACCGGACGCGCCGTAATCAGATTACCGTCCACGCCCGATACTCCGAGCGCCTGTCCCCCGCTGGCCTGAATACGCCGGACAATCGCCTTGTTGATGCTGCCGGACAGGGTCATCTCGACCACATCCAGCACCTCTTCCGTCGTTACCCGCAGGCCGTTCACGAAGCGGCTCTCAATGCCGAGCTTCTCCAGATTGCCGGAGATCGCCGGGCCGCCGCCATGGACAATGACAGGCTGGTTCCCGCTGAGCTGCAGCTCCCGCAGATCCACGAAGAACGAATCCGGCAGCGCCGCCAGCGTACTACCGCCGCATTTCATCACGAACAACCCGGAGGCCCCCGCCTGCGCCTGAGACTCTATCGGTTCTAACGTCATCTCCCTGCCCCCTCTGTACAAGCTTCTACACGCCTCTGCACAGATTACGTGCGGTAAGCCGCGTTAATCCGCACATAATCATAAGTCAGGTCACAGCCCCAGGCTGTAGCCTGCCCGCTGCCGTCCGACAAGGTTACCGTGATCAGCACGGTATCGCTTTTTTGCAGATAATGCAGCGCCTGCTCCTCATCAAAAGCCACCGGACGCGATCCGCGCAGCACCTCGATCTCACCCAGCTTAATATCTACCCGCTCCGGCGATACCGGAACGCCCGCGCGCCCTACAGCCGCGATAATCCGCCCCCAATTGGCATCCGCACCGAAGATCGCCGACTTCACCAGGCTTGAGCCGACCACCGTCTTGGCAATCGCCGCCGCAGCCTCATCATGCACCGCCCCGTTCACCTGCACCTCAATCAGCTTCGTGGCCCCTTCGCCGTCACGGGCAATCGCCATGGCCAGACTCTGGCACACATAGGTGAACGCAGCTGCAAAAGCTTCCCAGTCCGCATGCAGACGCGTCAGCTTCTCATTGCCGGCAAGTCCGCTGGCCATCGTGACCAGCATATCATTCGTACTGGTATCACCATCAACAGTAATCATATTAAAAGTAGTGTTGGTCGCGCTTCGCAGCAGGCTGAGCAAATCCTCGCCGTCAATGAGCACATCGGTGGTCATGAAGCCCAGCATCGTCGCCATGTTCGGGTGAATCATCCCGGAACCCTTCGCAGCTCCCGCAATGGTAACATCAGTCCCGCCTACCGTTACTTTGACACAGCTTTCTTTTTTGACCAGATCCGTGGTTAG
Organism: Paenibacillus rhizoplanae; assembly: GCF_042684125.1. Classification (NCBI taxonomy): domain Bacteria; kingdom Bacillati; phylum Bacillota; class Bacilli; order Caryophanales; family Paenibacillaceae; genus Paenibacillus; species Paenibacillus rhizoplanae. Next base: position 133,774 of record NZ_JBHUKY010000031.1, read on the forward strand.
AATCGCCTGGCTGAATTCCTCCGCACCGGCAGCGCCCGCGTCCAGCTTCTCCGGCAATCCGGCAATCCCGCTGCGCACACAGTCCATCTTCAGCAGCTCCCCGATCACACCCGTGGAAGCGACAGCGACATCCAGCTCATTCACGCCCAAATAACGGGCAGCAGCCGCACGCATCTCATACGCATCCGCCTCGCCCTGATCCCCTGTACAGGCATTGGCATTGCCGCTGTTCACGATCACCGCCTGCAGCGTCCCGTCCGCCAGACTCTCCCTCGTAACCTTCAGCGGAGCCGCCTGAAACACATTGGTCGTATACACCGCAGCCGCCGTAGCCGGCACCTCACAGAGAATCGCTGCAAGGTCATTGCGCTCTGTTTTTTTGAGACCGCAGTGCAGACCACCGGAGGTGAAGCCCTTAGGTGCAGTAATACTTCCGCCTTCTACGACGGTATATAGTGGTTGCTCACTCATGATATTGTTTGACCGCTTGCGCTTATGGATACACTGGTGTGTAACCAAGCCCGCGGGTTTCCTCCCATCCCATCATCAAATTGAGGTTCTGAATCGCTTGCCCTGCGGCGCCCTTAACGATATTGTCGATAACCGACACAATGGTAACCCGTCCGGTACGCGCGTCTGTGGCAAAGCCGATATCACAGTAATTCGATCCGCTGACTTCCTTCGTCGCCGGAACCACACCGGGCTCACGCACCCGCACATACGGTCGGCCTGCATAATAGTTACGGTATAATTCCACCAGATCCTGCTCGCTGTGTTCGCCAATCAATCCGGCATACATCGTAGTCATAATCCCCCGGGTCATCGGCACCAGATGCGTAGTGAACGTTACCGTTACTTTCTCCCCCGCGATATCGGTCAGCACCTGCTCAATTTCCGGGATATGCTGATGTTTGTTGATTTTGTAAGCTTTGAAGTTCTCATTCATCTCGGCAAAATGCACCATCAGGCTCGTTCCCCGCCCTGCCCCGGACACCCCGGATTTCGCATCAATAATGATGCTGTCCGGCTTGATCCAGCCTGCCTCAAGTGCAGGAATCAGTCCCAGCAGCGTAGCTGTCGGATAACATCCCGGATTCGAGATGAAGTCCACTCCGGCCGCACGTTCTCCGTACACCTCGCATAAACCGTATACCGCCTGCTTAAGATAAGCTTCTGGAGGAGCCGGGTGCTTATACCACTGCTCATACTCCGCGCCATCCTTCAACCGGAAGTCCCCGGACAGATCGACAACCTTGAGTCCTGCCGCAAGCAGACCCGGCACCAGCTTTGCGCTCACTCCCGAAGGGGTAGCAGTGAATACAACATCCGCTCGGCTCGCAATCTCTGCTGCATCAACACCATCCAGCTTGCGCTGCACCACTCCCGTTAAATGCGGAAAACCCTCCTCAATCGGCGCACCCGCACTCGAAGAGGAAATCACTGAAGTAATCTCTATATCAGGGTGGCCCTGCAGCAGCCTGATCAGCTCCACGCCCCCATAACCTGTTGATCCGACAATTGCCGCTCTCAGCTTGCCTGTCACTGTCATCCCCGCTTCCCGTTTCTCATTTCTATCATTATCGCTCATGCATTACCGTCCTGCAAATATGTATTATTATACGACCGAATTAATATAAATACAACATGTTACGTTAAGTTTATTCAGAGGGTTCCAAGCAAAAAGAAAAGCGCAGAGTCCCCTAAGGGAGTCTACGCTTCTCTTTTGAACCCTTCGCCCAGCACTTCATGAGCCTCCGTAATAATCACAAATGCCCCCGGGTCCACCGAGCGGACAATCGCCTTCAGCCTGGTAATTTCATTCTGGCCTACTACGACCATCAGCACCGTACGGTTGTCACCGGTATAGCCGCCTTGCGCATTGAGCTTGGTCAGTCCGCGGTCCAGATCATTCAGAATCGCCTGCGAGATGTCCTCTGTGTGATCCGAGATAATATACGCCACCTTCGTGGTGCTGAAGCCCACCTCCAGCGCGTTAATCACCCTGCCGGTGACGAACAGCCCGATCAGTGCGTACATCGCCTGCTCCATCCCCAGCACAAAAGCCGCCAAGGTAATCACCGTACCATCCAACAGCACGACAGACAGCGAGAAGCTGAAGCCGGTTAGCTTTTGAATAATCTGAGCCGCAATCGTCAGTCCGCCTGTAGAGCCGCGCCCCCGGAAGACGAGGCCCAGGCCGAGACCCACACCAATTCCTCCATAGATAGAGGCCAGGAGCGGATTCGTGGTCGGCACAGGCCCGTCCTTCGTCAGGAAGATAAACAGCGGCAGCACAAAGCTGCCCAGCAGAGAGCGGATGCCGTACTGTTTGCCGAGGAAGATCACGCCGAGAATGAAGAGCGGAATATTAAGCGCCCACTGGGTAAAAGCAGGCTCTGCCCCAAACCAGGCCTCAGCCAGTACCGACAGCCCCGACACCCCGCCTGAAGCAATCCGGTTCGGAAGGAAGAACAGGTTGAACGCCAGCCCCGTGATCAGCGAGCCGATCAGAATTAGCGCAATGTCCACCGTATGACGCAGCGGCCCGTTTAGGGGGATAAGCGGAGGTTTGTTGCGTGAATTGATTTTTTGCATGGTTGGCCGGACTCCTTTATGTTCAGACAAAAATTCCTACACCTCCGAAGACGCGTAGGAATAGGATTACCTTTATTCAGTTTCCGTCTTGATCTGGCTCCGCAGATAGCCGTCAATGAACCCGTCCAGATCGCCGTCCATTACCGCTCCAATGTTGCCTGTCTCTACAGAGGTGCGGTGATCCTTCACCATACTGTAAGGATGGAACACATAGGAACGAATCTGGCTACCCCAGGCAATCTCGGATTGTTCCCCGCGGATCTCGTCCAGATGTGCCTGCTGCTCCTGAATTTTGCGCTCATAGAGCTTGGAACGCAGCATCTTCATTGCCTGCTCCCGGTTCTTGATCTGTGAACGCTCATTCTGACACGTGACCACCACGCCGGTTGGCATATGCGTAATCCGCACCGCCGAATCCGTAGTATTGATGTGCTGACCGCCCGCGCCGCTGGCCCGGTACGTATCAATCTTCAGATCTTCCGTACGGATATCCACCTCAACATCGTCTGCAATCTCCGGTACCACATCGCAGGATACGAAGGAGGTATGCCGTCTGCCTGAGGAGTCAAAAGGCGAAATGCGCACCAGCCGGTGAACGCCCTTCTCTGCCTTGAGGTACCCATATACATTGTGGCCTTTAATTAACAAAGTTACACTCTTGATCCCTGCTTCATCGCCCGGCAGATAATCAAGCACATCCACCTTGAAGCCCCGTTTCTCCGCCCAGCGTGTGTACATGCGCAGCAGCATCTGGCCCCAGTCCTGGGACTCGGTACCGCCTGCCCCCGGATGCAGCTCCAGAATGGCATTCAGTTTATCGTAAGGCTGATTGAGCAGCAGCTGCAGCTCGAACTCATCCACTCGGGCACTTATACTGCGGATCGTTCCGGCTATCTCATCAGCCAGTGCGTCGTCGCCTTCCTCATCTGCCAGCTCCGCCATCATGGCAGCATCGTCATAGTCCTGTTGGAGCTTCTCGAATTGGTCAACCACCGACTTCACGACATTCATCTCGCCAATCACGCTCTGCGCCTGATCAGAATCATCCCAGAACCCGGGAGCCGCCATTTTCTCTTCAAAGTTCGCTATAATCTCCAGCTTCAGGTCTAAGTCAAAGTGACCCCCTAAGGTTGGTTAATTTCTTGCCCATTTCACGCAGGTCCTGCTTCACATTAGGATCGATCAATTGGATCACATCACCTTTCATAATTGAATATTGCGCCGGGCTGCCGGTTTGGGCTTGCCGGTATGACGAACCTCTTTGCGGATGACGCTTCGCTTCATCCGTAACATGGCCCGGTGTCCGCCGTAACTGCGGGAAATGTTTGGACTTTCGGCCGCTGTTAGGATTGAATTCCCTCATTTAAACTGCTCCTCGCAGTAGAAATTCAATCCTAAAGGCGGACGCTACCGCTCCTACAGTTCCAAACTTCCCCTCCGTCACTTCCACCTTGGCCATAACCATCTGAACTCTCCGTCTGCCGTACATAGATGCGTCAAAGGGCCTTCAAGCCCAAAAAAGCAGCCGGGCCGCAAACGGGGAGTCCCCCGGGCCCAGCCGCTTTTTATTGTCATTATAACCTAAGTGCCAGTGAACAAAACCGCAAGTGCGGTAGGGTGAAAGGTATTCGCAGCTTAATGCCTGCTCATTATTTCACCATACAGTAAATCTGCTTACGCCTGTCCGTGGCAGTTCTTATATTTTTTGCCGCTGCCACATGGGCAAGGATCGTTACGGCCGACAGTGGATTCCACATGCACCGGACGGTTCTCAGCAGGCTCTGCGTTGGTAGAGATCTTGTCTTCCTCCACTACCGATTGCCGCTCCTGATTCGTCTCGATGTGCGCCTTCATAATGTAGGTCGCCACTTCCTCCTGAATGTTCGCGGTCATGGCGTTGAACATCTCGAAGCCCTCGAATTGATATTCGCGCAGCGGATCGGTACCGCCGTAAGCACGGAGGTGAATCCCCTGACGAAGCTGATCCATGGCATCGATATGATCCATCCATTTGCTGTCTACGGAGCGAAGCACGATAACCTTCTCGAATTCACGTACCAGCTCGGAGCCAAGACGTTCTTCACGTGCAGCATACTTCTCAAGTACACGGGCGAAGATGAATTCGATCATTTCTTCCACTTCTTTGCCCCACAGATCATCGCGTGTCAGCTCATCTTCTTCAAGAAGCTTGCTGTTCACATAATCTGCAACCTCTTGCAGTTCCCAGTTCTCCGGGATATCGTCACTACAGTGGGCATTCACAATGCGGTCAATAACCGGCTTGATCATTTCCACTACGATGTCTTTGATATTGTCCGACTCCAGAATTTCGCGACGCTGCTTGTAGATAATCTCACGCTGCTGGTTCATGACGTCATCGTATTGCAATACGACTTTGCGGATATCGAAGTTGTTACCTTCTACCCGCTTCTGGGCAGATTCAACGGCCTTGGTAATCATACGGCTCTCAATCGGCTGATCTTCCTCGAATCCAAGACGGTCCATCATGTTCAGCACGTTGTCCGCACCGAAACGCTTCATTAGTTCGTCCCCAAGGGACAGGTAGAACTGTGTCGAACCCGGATCGCCCTGGCGTCCGGCACGGCCGCGAAGCTGGTTATCAATCCGGCGTGATTCATGGCGCTCAGTACCAATAATATGCAGACCGCCAACATCAGTTACCCCTTCGCCCAGCACGATATCCGTACCGCGTCCAGCCATGTTCGTGGCAATCGTTACAGTTCCCGGCTGACCGGCAAAAGAGATAATTTCGGCTTCTGCAGCATGGTGCTTCGCATTCAGTACCTGGTGTCTGACACCCTTGCGCTTCAGCATTTCCGATACGCGTTCAGAGTTCTCAATCGATACCGTACCTACCAGCACCGGCTGATTCTTCTTGTGGCGTTCCACAATTTCAGCAACGACCGCGTTGAACTTGCCGTTCTCGCTTTTGTAGACTACATCAGGCATGTCGATCCGTTGATTCGGCTTATTCGTAGGAACCTGGAGAACCTCAAGACCATAGATCTTCTTGAACTCCTCTTCCTCCGTCTTCGCCGTACCTGTCATGCCGCCCAGCTTGCGGTACATCCGGAAGTAGTTCTGGAAGGTGATGGTAGCCAGCGTCATGCTCTCATTCTGAACTTCAATCTCTTCCTTCGCTTCAATCGCCTGGTGCAGCCCATCGCTGTAACGGCGGCCCTGCATCAGACGGCCTGTGAACTCATCGACAATCATAACCTCGTCTTCATTAACCACATAATCGACATCCCGGCGCATAATAGCGTTCGCCTTCAAGGCCTGTACAATATGATGGTTCAAGGTAACATTGCTGTGGTCATACAGATTCTCTATCCCAAAAGCACGCTCAGCCGTGGCCACGCCCTTCTCAGTAAGCGCTACAGACTTCACCTTGATATCCACGGTGTAATCCTCTTCGGCAGTCAGCTTCTTCACGAAACGGTCTGCCGCATAATACAGCTCTGTCGATTTCTCAGCCTGACCAGAGATAATCAACGGTGTCCGCGCTTCATCAACAAGGATGGAATCGACTTCGTCAATAATACAGAAGTGCAGCGGGCGCTGTACCATCTGTTCCTTATAGAGCACCATGTTGTCGCGCAGATAGTCGAACCCGAATTCATTATTCGTTCCGTACGTAATATCGCAGGCATATGCTGCTTGTTTATCATTATGGTCCATGCCGTTCAGGTTGACCCCGACGCTCATGCCCAGAAAGTTATAGATTTGTCCCATTTGCGCACTGTCGCGCTGAGCCAGATAATCATTTACGGTTACGACATGCACGCCTTTACTCAGCAGCGCATTTAAATACACCGGCAGCGTTCCAACCAGCGTCTTGCCTTCCCCGGTCTTCATCTCGGAGATCCGGCCTTCATGCAGCGCCATACCCCCAACCAGCTGAACGTCAAAATGCCGCATGCCCAGCGTCCGTTTGGAAGCTTCGCGTACGGTAGCAAAGGCCTCGGGAAGAATCTCTTCCAGGGACTCACCCTTCTCAATACGGGCGCGGAATTCCGCTGTCTTCGCCTGCAGCTCTTCATCCGTAAGCGATACGAAATCCGGCTCCAGACCATTAATAACTTCCACCGTCTTCATGAGACGTTTGACATCCCGTTCATTAGTGTCGCCAAATATTTTCTTAACAAGTCCTAGCATGGTTAACCCCTTTCATGCAACACAGATGGTGGAACCGAGCCCATCCTCATAGATTGAAAGGGCCATATATGATTTCGATTCCGCTGCTTCATAAATTGTAACAGTTTGTAAGAGAAGCCGCAATACAAGCCGCCCTAACCTTATTCTGTATAATCCCCTTATATGAGGACAGATAATGGCATTTTAATGAAACTTCTATATATACGCACAAGAGCCCTATTCGCTTCAGGCGAATAGGGACTCGTCTAATTGTCCACGTTAGGCTGAACCGAAGCCTTCCTTATTCCAACAATTCCCGGTCCGCAGGTTAGTTCTGCTCGATCAGACCGTACTTGCCGTCATCACGTTTGTAAACTACGCTAACTTCGGAAGTGTCAATGTTGGAGAACACGAAGAACGTATGTCCAATCATGTTCATTTGCAGAATCGCTTCTTCCACATCCATAGGCTTCAAGGTGAACCGCTTGTTCCGCACAACCTCAAGATCATCATAATCCTGTTCCTGCTCTTCAACAGCTACGGCGCTGGCCGAACCTTCAACGAACAAGGTCTTCAGGCTGCCTTCCTGACGGAACTTGCGATTAAGCTTAGTCTTGTGCTTGCGGATCTGACGTTCCAGCTTGTCCACTACGGCATCGATGGATGCATACATATCATCGCTGCGGTCTTCCGCACGAAGCGTCACACCAGCTAGAGGAATTGTCACTTCCACCGTATGAAGGCCGCGAACGACGCCAAGCGTCACATTTCCTTCAGAGGTAGGGGGTGCTTCGAAATACTTCTCAAGTCTGCTGAGCTTCTTATCAACATAGTCTCTCAAAGCGTCGGTCACTTCAATTTGTTGACCTCGAATGCTGAATTTCATAAGGCACTCCTCCTTTGTTTACTTTTCCATTATAGCAAATTGTCAGGGCTAAGTAAAAAACAAATCATGACAGACTTTACATTCAACTAACAATAGATGTAACAGACCTGTCTTAACAACAAACGGCCCGGCTCGAGCATAAAGCCGCCCTCGCCGGACCGAATACTGATTGCTGTATTATCCCACTCTGAAGCCTGGATTATGAATGATTGCATTCATCAAGATTACTTATTTAGTGTGAATCCGCAGAAGCTCTACAGGGGACAAGGTTCCATTAGAGTCAGTGATAAAGAAGACCTTATACGCTGTATTGGCAGTGAGTCCAGTCAGGTTAATGCTATGTTTTACAACTGGAGCACCTGTGATTGTACCAGCCCAAGGCCCCATTAATGAAGCACCTGCACTGTTCTGCGCTTGAGAAATCTGCATTGCCGTTGGATCAGCATCTGTTGCCTTAACCACCACATATTTCAGAGGGGTTACTGGTGCGGACATCTGCCCGTAAGCTGCATAGACTTCTGCTGTTACCGTTCCTATGCTAGTCACTCCAACCTGTGTAAGCGAAGTGGCAGTGCTTGCCGCTGTTTTCAATTGAAGCGGTGTTACGCCAGACCAATTACCAGAAGCATCAGCCAGGGCAACGTATACGGTATAATCCATACCTGCACTTAGACCATACACAGAGAAAGCAACAGTAGTGTCGCCAGTTGCAGCGATTTTGCCGGAATGAACGCCTGCTGTTGTTGCATTAATCATTCCGTCTTTCACTTGTGCTGCAGTTGGTGCTGTTACGTTCATGCTGTAAGGAGCAACTACATAATACACAGCTCCCGTTACAGAAGGCTTAACATATACATCTGCGGTAACCGAACCTACATGACCGTAGGTTACGTTGCTGACAGAAGGCGAGGTCGCGCTACCGCCTCCGCCACCACCGCCGCCTCCGCCAGTACCACCACCACTACCGCCAGGAACCGGAGTAGCTGTTGGGCTAGTAGTTGGCACTGGAGTTGCTGTAGGAGCAGGGGTTGTTGTAGGTGTTGGCATTGGGGTTACTCCACCACCGGTATTCGGCTTATGCATAACCGAGTTACTGATAATTCCGACTGCTTCAGCACGGGTAAGTGATTTCTTCGGCCCGAACGTTCCGTCAGGATAACCGTTGATGATCTTCTTGCCAGCCGCTGATGCTACTGCAGCTTTGGCCCATGCTGAGATCTGGGCATTGTCCTTGAACTTAAGTGGAGTAGAGCTTGTACTCAGCTTAAGCACCTTGGCAGCAATAACTGCTGCTTCCTGCCGGGTGAGCGGATTATTGGCCCGGAAGGTATTATTCTCATACCCGCCAATGTAACCAGCCTTCACAGCCTTGGATACTTCGCTATATACCCAGTTTGATTTCTTCACATCGGTGAAGCTAATGGAAGCCGTATCGGTGAACCCGAACAGGCGATTGATCAATGCCACATATTCACCACGGGTAATAGCCTTATTCGGCTTCACCGTTCCGTCAGGATAACCGCCCAGGTATCCTTTATCCAGCCAGCTCTGCAGTTGCTTCTGCGCCCAATGTCCTTGAATATCCTTGGGTGTCTTCGCTGCGTACGCACTACCCAGAGATCCGAGCAGCATTGAAATACCAAGTACTCCGGCCGTAAGGCCACGCCACAATTTCTTCATTCTGTTGTTCATCCTCCTGTGATTTTGATGGGCATAGGCTTCACTGCATGTCTTCTTACCAAAAATCTTTCGGAAGCATACGTCTAAGCTAATAAATAGAGTGCAAACTAGGCAAGAAAAAAGCCCAACGGTTCTCATTACCCATATTTTGGAGAACGTAAACACTTTTCCAAACTAAATTTTACAAAAAGTCCAAATAAGCTCTCTTTTATTCCAAATTTAAATAATATTTATGAATATAATGTAAAATAACCTCGCAAAATGCGGTCTGCTTTGGATGCTCTGGAGGGTTGCTTCTCACGATTCTATGCACTTTCAAGCATATAAAAAAGACCCCAGGGAATGTCCCCAGGGTCTACCGCTAGCGTTGTCTCAATTGCTAACCATCTACCATATATGTAGGTCGGCTTCGCCGGATGATTATAATTTGATGACGTTAGCTGCTTGTGGTCCGCGTGCGCCTTCAACGATATCGAACTCTACGGATTGACCTTCATCCAATGTCTTGAAACCGTCAGTTTGAATCGCGGAGAAGTGTACGAATACGTCGCCACCATCGGCAGTTTCGATGAAACCATAACCTTTTTCTGCGTTAAACCATTTAACTTTACCTTCCATTGACTAAACATTCCCTTCGTCATCAGATGAACGTGAGTCTTGCTCACAATTCGACTATACCACCGCTGCTTCTCTATTGTCAATTGGAATAGTAAATGTTTACTTTCAATTTTTTACCAGAGTAAAATTGACATCAGAAATGGATAGATTCGGTGAAATAGGATACAAAAAAAGGAGCAGACGTTTTAAAAATACCCGCCTGCTCCCCGACTGAAACAGGGGGAATCTATTATTTTTTTCTATTATTTTTTTCGATCCATCAGGAAGCTGTCCGGAGTATACGCCGTCTCGTATGCGTTGCGTTGGATTTTGGCTTGATTGCGTTTTTGGAGCCAGTCTTTGGCTTCGAGGCGATGGGCATTCATGCGTGCCATGATGGCCGGATCATGCTCCAGGATTCGACGCAATATCTCTTTTTGTGCAGAGGTCATCTGACATTTCTCGACTTCTTCCCCAATAGCATCGACAAGTTTCTGGCGTTGTTCTACGAAGACTTCGAGTTCTTCGTAGGTGGCGTCATACAGATGAGCCAAAAGATTTTTCGTTAACCTTTCAAGTTCATTAGTTAACTCATCCATGAGCGCCTTCGGGTGACATTGGTGTCTGCCCCTGCCCTGCTACTATTTTGGAAGCTTGTAACCAAGTTTCCCGTAGTTCTGTCAAATACCCAACTGCTTCCTCTGCCTTTTCAGCATCTTTGCGAATATTCGCCTCTATAAGCAGAAAACTTGTATATTCATAGAGTGAATAGAGTCCTCCAGACACCTCGTAAGTATGGTCAAGTGTGCTCATCAACTCACTAACAATCGTCTGCGCTTTTCCAAGATTGGTATTTGTTTTCTCATAATCATTTTTCTTGATTCCATCAAGTCCAGCCCGGATGAACCGAATTGCCCCATCATACAGCATAATTACTAATTGGGCAGGTGTAGACGTCTGTACAGAGGACTGGCGGTATTTATCATAAGGAGAATTAAGCAATAGTCTCACCCTTTATACTATTTTGATGATAACCCTAAGCTAGATAGCAGACTGGAGGATTGGGATTGTAACTTGCTCATAGCTGTTTCCATAGCAGTAAATTGTTTATAGTAACGATTCTCGGCAGTGACTAGATTTTTTTGCATAGTATCAAGGCGGCTGTTATATCCTTTTAAAGTTCTACCAATAACATTCTCAGCCTTGTAAGTTCCTGTAACACTAGCAGAGAATCGATCAGTTCCCGCTTTCTCAGAGAATCTATCAAGTGCATTCTCTGCAACTTTCACCAGTTTGTCGAACAACCCGCTTCCAGGATCACTAGTAGGTCCTTGAAGTAAATCAATGATCTTCTGAGGGTTTTCAGCGATCGCTGTTTTCAATTTAGATTCATTTAGGTACAGCTTACCGTTTTCATAGTATTGACCGGTTGTAATACCAATGGAACTGAGATCACCTAACTTCCCAGTTATAAGCATTCTCATCGAGGATACCGTAGATCTTAAAATATCATCATTTTTCAAAAGTCCGCTTTGTGCTTTTTCTGTCCAAGTCTTGATATCTGCCTCTTTCATATCCTTCTTCTGCTCTTCAGTTAAAGGCGCAAAATCACGATATTTCACTTCACTTGTTTTGTTATTCAAAAGTTCAATCATACTGTTATAATCTTCTATAAAACCTTTAATGGTTTCAATTGCTGTAGAAGAATCCGTCTGAGTATTAATAGTCGTTAATTTATCGAGTGCAGAAGTTTCCAATAAAGTTAATGAAACCCCGTTAATTGTAAAGTTATTCGAATCTTTCTCTAACTTAGTTCCATTAATTGTTACTTGTGAGTTCAATCCAGAAGAATATGTCTGTACTCCATTAAAGATATCAAATAATGTGTTTTCTCCTGTTCCAAGCTCAATACTCCCACCCGATTCAGATTTAAAAGAAAACTTCCCTTTGCTCATGTCAAAGGTCGCTGTAACACCAACTGCATCTAATTGACTTATAATATTATCTATTGAATCAGAACCCTTAAACGTAATTGGATTACCACTATTAATACCTTTAAAGGACAATTTATATTCTTTATCTAAATCAGTGCCCGTAAAAGGCTCAGTAGCTCCAGCCAATTTAGCAAGAGTTGTGCTACCTGTAAAACCCGCACCCTTCGCACTATTTGTTTCTATAATTGCTTTTTCAGCAGGCACACCTTTGAAAAGTTCCAAGATACTCTCCCCGCTTGAAATTGCGCCTAGCTCAACCTTACCTTCCGATCCGCTCGTTTTAGAACGAATAAATAGTTTACCAGTAATTTCATCATAGCTTGCAATCGCATTAGCCTTTGTATTGGCATTGATAGTTGATACCATAGTCGCAATACTAGTCTTCCCAGTAAAAAGAGGCTTCCCGCTATTATCCCTAAAACTTTCACCATTGATTGTTATGGCAAACTCTTTACTAAGCAACGCTTCTTGGTCATTAGGAGGAAGTGTGGTCACTGCCGGGTTAAAAAGTTCCGCAAGTGTTGTTTGGCTTGACTTTCCTGCTCCTACACCACGCGTTTCCACAGTAGCACGGGTAGCCAATCTTTCAATACTAACTTTCATTTCCGTTCCTGTAGCCTCAGCAGTAGCCTCAGCCTTGAGTGCTGTTGTGTTACCAGTGATAACTGCCTTGTTGGCATTCAGAGAACTATTAAATCCATATTTATCTGTGAGCTTAGCACTTTTAAATGTATAAAGTTTGCTATTAATTTCCCGATAGCTGTCTCTTTTCCACTCAAGTAATTGCTTATCTTGGACAAGTTTATCATAAGGAACACGCTTAGCAGCCATCATACTCTTGACCATACTATCGATATCCATACCTGAGAATCCATTAACCCGTGTAACCACAAGAACACCTCTGTTATCAGATTTTTTCGTCTACCAGTATTCCGGCAATTTCCATCATCTTTGCTACAAGGTCAAGTGTCTTCTCTCTTGGAACCTCACGGATTAATTCACCAGTGTCTTTATTCATAACCTTAACCATGATATCATGTGTTTTCTCATGTATGCTGATCTCTAATGTAGTCTGAGGACCTTGTAGGGATTTAACTGCTCTTTCAATGGTCTTTATCAATTGTTCTTCAGCTACAGAGACGTTGACTCCTTGCCTCTCTCTGGTAGTAAGTTCCCTGGCGTCCTTAATACTAGTAGCTGGAACAGTTTCAGTGTTTGAAGTACCCGCAGGAACCTGTGGAACCACTCCACTGCCCAACAATACTTCAGACCTGCTTTGTCCTTTAGAAATAGCGCTGGCAGAAAGAGAAAACTGTATATTCATCAAACATCCGACCTCCAAAAAACCTCGATTATATAGTATATATCGGTAACTTAAAGAGAATGTTTAGGTTCACATAATAATTAGACATAATCCAATACATTATCTTAAGAATTCAGTTTACCTTAGGGAATAGAAGCTTACCAAAAAATTTATTCCAAACGAGAAATCTATTTTTGTCCGGAAGTCATTCATTGCCTGACTGTGGCATCAAACTTAAGCGGCATCATAAAGCTTCGGACAAAATTGTAACGACACTCAAAGGCATTATTAAGGTCACGAATGTGGCGTAACTTGCTCTTATCTGGTCTGTGACCAGTCTAAATGTTATTTGTGTTAATTCAAATCATATGATTTCTATCTCAAAAACACCCAAATACTTATGCTCTGCTAGCTTTAGTCGGTGACATGCGGTTTGAACGGCTTATGAATGATTATTACTGAAATTACCCATGCCTTAATTGAGCATAAATGGCATTCAAATAGAAAAAAAGAATATAAGCACTCATGGAAACTAGGCTATGAAAACTACTCTCGAAAAGGACGCAGAAAAAAGGGTGCCCTCTTCCTTAAAAAGGTTCTCTTTTTGTTCCGTAAACTGCCTAAACTCACTTCTAATTAAAGTACAGAGCGGTAAAAAGGTATATGGTTCCTATCAGTAGTCCGCATGGTTGCTTACGTCAGTCGCAGTCTTAGAAGGCTAATAAAACGTAATACTCTGAATTGCGAAGCAATGTTTACTGCCTATAATGCAAAAAACGTACACCTAAAAGGAATATTTCGAGTTGGCATCCAATCTATAAAGCTATACTCATAGCTTTTGGAATGGGCTTTTTTTCGTTATGATTTACCTTAGGTTCTACGCATGAATAATGACCTTTGGTAATTCCAAAAAACAACAGCTTGTTAACAGGGTTTATACAACATAACCACCAAATTATTATAAAGCAAATTGCCACAACTGATTTCTATATGCTATGTTGGTGACGCTAGAAAAGTTTAAATGTTCGCCTCAGCTAAACATAAATATCTATAGTGCTTATCCACAAAAAGGGAGATCTGTCTACATCATAAAAAATTTATTTCTTCCGTAAGATATAGTCATATCTTGTTGAAGAATCTTCCTCTGTCAAATTGATATTCAATACTCTACTTCTAAAAAAATCAATAACTTCGAACCCATTACTTTCAGATATTTCAACAAATTTCTTAGGTTCAATAAAATATATCCTTTTAGGGTTTATTAAAAAAGTCTCTCCAAAAAATATAGCTCTTAACAATCTATTAGATGCTTTAATGAAACTGATAAAACCATTATTTTTATATACAGACAGCAACCATTTTATAATTGAATCTCCATACTTTTTCCCCGTTTGATTCATTTCATCAAGAATGGGTAACTCCCCTATCCAGACTCTTCCGTTTTCCTTAGTAACTCTGTTAATTTCTTGAAGGCTTTTAATTACATCAGATTCATTCTCAAGTAATATAAACACACCGTTACAAATTACTGTTGTAGCAATTTCGTCTTCAATAGGTAGAGATACCGTTAGACCTTCAATAAAGTGAATATTAGAATATTTATATTCCTTTTCAAGTCTTATCTTCTCTTCAAATGAAGGAACTATTCCAAAACCTTGTCCAATTTCCTGATGTATGCTTTTTAGTAAAGTTGCATCGCCACAACCAATATCAATAACTACTTTTCTAAAAGATGATAGAATATTGTTCTTAATAATTTGGTTACGAAACATCGTTAATCTGTTGTCATTTCTACCACTTAGATCATGGATATCTTCAGAAAGTGATTTCAACCTATACGAATCAATATGATTTTTCACCTTTACAATGGCCAAACAACTACGCCTCCCTAAAAACCATTCATACTACTTTCTTTATTTCAATTCTTTGGACAATAAGTACTCAATAATAAAGAAGTCTTCTTCAGTATCTATATCGTAAGAACAGCCCTTCGACATCTCATACGCAACGGTCTCTTTTTCTAAGAAAGAACCACTGTTTAACAGCCATTCAACATCAGCCACATAAACAGCCCCATTTAGAGCATAAACCTCAGGTAATTCCTGTCGTCTAGTGATCGACTCACTTTGTTCAATTAACTGCTTCATCTCACAATTTTCTTTAAGGGTATACATCCAATAAGGTGATTTATCCGGCTTTGTAACACTAACACAAGCAGGTGCTCCTATATTCACCATGTGTTCAATACATCCATCAATATCATCTATCAATCTTAAAGGGGAAGTGGGCTGTAATAATACAACATAATCGAAATCAGGCAATTGAGTTATAGCATGAAGAACTGGAGCAATACCCGGGGTTATATCTTCAGATAATTCTTTAGGACGTACAAAGGGAGCCTCACACCCATATGCTCCGGCAATTTCTATAATTTCAGAATCTTCTGAAGATAATATAAGTCTATCAATATACCTTGATTTTTTCGCTTCTTCTATCGTCCATGCAATAAGTGGTTTCCCAGCTAATTGTTTAATATTTTTACGGGGAATCCCCTTGGATCCTCCGCGTGCAGGAATGATGGCAAGGACCTTTCTGTTATCGATCATATAAATACACCTCTAAAATCACCGTTTGCTTTCTCATAATCATCCACTTGACCAATATCAAGCCAATACTCTCTTAATGGAAAAGCAGAGACACCACCCTGCATATCCATCAATTTCTTGAATAAGTCCGGCATATCATAAAATTCGTCTTGTGGAACATGCTCAAGCACCTGCGGGTCCAGCACGTAAATCCCCGCATTGACAAAGCTTTTGTGAACAGGTTTCTCTACAATGGAAAGAAGGCGATGATTCTCGGTTTCAATGACTCCATAGGGAATTTGATATTCATATTCTCTTACACATATTGTTGCGTTTGATTTAGTCTCACAGTGAAATTCCATTAATTGCTCGTAGTTCATTTTAGTTAGCAGGTCACCATTCATAACGAAAAATGGCGCATTCGGCTTTTCTGATAAAAGCGATAAGGCCCCCGCGGTACCCAATCTCTTACCCTCTTCAATATACTCAATATACACATCTAAGTGCTTACCATCTTGAAAATACGCTTTGATTATTTCCTTTTTATAATTTACTGATAGAATAAATTTGGTAAATCCATAGTTTTTAAAACCCTCAATAATCGTTTCTAAAATCGGCTTATCTCCAACTTTAAGCATTGGCTTTGGAATATCATCCGTAAAAGGCCGCAGGCGGGTTCCAAGCCCCCCTACCATCAAGACTACAACATTTTCTTTTGGTAATACCTGTGCAATATCATCAGCAAAGAGAATGCGTTGAACCTGGTTATTGCTATTTACAATAGGCAGTTGTCGCAACTGTCTTGTGCTCATCAATTCTTTGTAATGAAGAAACTTTTTACCTTGCTTCTCGAATATAGGTGAGCTATTCATAACTAAATTAATAGGCGAGTCAAGTGGTATTCCTCTCAATATTCCTCTGCGAATATCACCATCTGTAACAGTTCCTAGCAATTTACGATCTTTATCGACAACAACAGCAAATTGCAGTGAAGATTGGTCAATAATTTTCATCGTTTCAATAACCGTCATCTCAGGCGCGATTAAAATACTTTGCCAGTTATCCATCTGCTACGCCCCTTTGGCTGTAATGATCCAACTTCCGAGTCTTTTTAGCTATTATTTCTCTGCAGTAACTATCCATTCAATTACTCTATCGTTTAAATTACTATACGTTCTTTCAAGTCTCTCTAGCTCTATAATTTGAAACTTCTCCAAAAGTTCTTCCAAATCCATTTTAGATGCAAAGCGGCTCAACCCTTTATTATTTAGAGGGCCTTCATTAGGAATCCAAGCATTATGGCCGACATGTTCGCCAGTTCCGTCTCCCCAGCTTCCTTCTGAAAACGCTCTGCTATAGACTTTTCCCTTTGGTTTTAAAACTCGATATATTTCATTATACATCTCACAAGCATTTTCAAAAGAATTCGTAGCGATAGCTTCATTATCTATTACTGCATCAAAGGAAGCATCATTATAGGGCAATGAGATAATATCACCGATTAATAGCTCTCCAGACCAACCAGGAATTTCACTATTTAATCTAGATTTTGCTTTCTCCACTGCCGTCTTGGAACCATCAATCCCGTATACTGAAAAACCTTCTCTGGCTACATACCATAAATTCGCCCCAGTACCACAGCCAACTTCCAGAATTCTAATTTCATTTCTACTAGGAGCTTCATAAAAATTACGCGCAACAAACCGGATTAAATCTTCAGAAGGGTACTTCCCCCACTCTTGCGTTTTAAATACATGTTCCCACGTTTGATCCCAAGCCATTATTCAAACCTCATTTCTTAACGATAGAATAGTATAAATTTCTTTTTTTGTGAATCTTTTTCTACAAAAGCGGTTCTTAAATTTTCATACTTCTCCGGATCGTGTGCGAATTTACCAATTTTAAACGGCATTTCTTTTTTTGAAAAACCTCTTTTGAAATAAAGAAGTGAATTTCCATCTGTTCCATCTGTTCCGCCACCTAAATACAAAGACCGGGCATTTTCCACCTTTATAGATTCACCAAATTCATAAATCAATAAGTTTGTAACCTTCTTAAGTTTCCCTTCCTCATTAGAAGCAGAGAGGTGATATTCCGCAATATTACCGGAAGCAAAGAATATAACACTTCCAATCACCTCCCCATCGCCATTCTCAGCACTAAGTAAATAAGTATTATCGCTTTGCAATAAACCAATGAAATATTCTTCATTAAAAAAATATTCATCTCCCGCATTTTTCTCTCTCATCAAGTCAGTATAAATTGCAAAAAATGACTGAATATATTTTTCTGATTTTGAGAATACAACCTTCACATTGCATAATTGAGCTTTTCTTATAGCTCTACGGACTCGAGTACTAAACTGAGCAAACAAATCTTCATAAGTCAAATCAATATAAATAGTCTGCCTATTCTCCGCAACCTGTCCGTAATAATTAATTTCATTCTTCAGTAATGGATGGAATCGAATAAACTCAATTATCACTGAATTATCCAAACACCATTTTTTGTACTCCTCTATACACTTTTCAATAAAGCTAACTTCCCCAAACATTATCGGTCCACCGTATCCATAAGGTGATTGAATATCCTTATAGGAACTATTAGGTACTTTTCCAAGATGAAAAGCGTGATAGAAAATACCCTCTGAGTTTTTATTAGCAAAGAATATTGGCTGTAACTCTTCTTTACTATTAGCATCATTAATTACGTATTGAGGATGGAAATAATATGATCTCATTTCTACCGGCAAGCAATTATATATATTTACTGCTTCTTCTGCCGATACAATCATAAGAAGCTTATCTCTTCATCTTTATCGAAGTCTCTTATGGCAGTTTTCATCAGCAAATCCCAATATTGAAAAGGTGATAATCCTTTTCCAGGTCTCTTAATTGATAGATTCTCTACTGTGAAAGCTTCCCCTTTTCTTATTTCTTTTCGCGCAACGATACTCTTCCGGGCAATATTAAGATTCTTCAACTCCGATCCCGAAGGGATCTTTAAACCTGAACCTTTAGCTAATTCTACTTGTCTAATTCCTTCAACCATATGTTTCAGTTCTTCCGGTGAAAGAGACGCCTTATGATCAGGTCCATCTGCTTGTTTATCATACGTAATATGTTTCTCAATTATAGCCGCATCTAATGTAACAGCGGCGATGGGTACTGCAATTCCTTCTGTATGATCGGAGTATCCAACCTGCAACCCAAAAGCATTCCGCATTGTATTCATAGCCAATAGATTTACATCTTGCACAGGTGCAGGATATTCAGTAGTACAGTGCAGTAATGTAACTCTTTCTTTTAATAGCCGCTGTCCTTCCAGAGAAATAAAAGCCGTCTTAAATGCCTCAATTGTAGGAGTTTCATCCCGTCGTAAAAAACCAAAAGCAATAACTGCTAGAGCGGCTTCTACTTCACTTAGAGTTGACATGCCAGTTGATAAAATGACTTTTGAACTTTTCCGAGCAATGTGATTTATCAAGGGAGCATTGGTAATCTCGCCGGAGGGAATTTTAATCATCTGCAAATTTAGTTCATCAATCAAAAAATCAGCGCTTTCAAAATCAAACGGCGTAGACAAAAATTCAATAGAACGCTTATCACAATATGCTTTTAGTTCTTTGAACTCTGAAAATGAAAGCTCCAACTTTTTTAGCATTTCGAATTGCGACTCTTTACCTCCGGTCGTCACAATTTGATAATCTGCCTTAGGCGCATCCATACTAATTATATTCTCTGTTTTAAATGTTTGAAATTTCACCGCATTTGCCTGAGCACTAACCGCAATATCAACAAGCTTCTTTGCCAAATTGATGTCACCATTATGATTGACACCAGCCTCAGCAATTATATATGTTTTACTCACTTGCCCACCTCCAGAAAAATTAAATAAATAGCACATTAATTGATACGGGCTAGATTAGGTCGTAGAAAGACTTCTTAATAATACTATTCAGATCGATATGACTTAATCTTTTTCTGATTAGTTCAGAAGCCATCTCTCCCTCATATTCCAAATGAATTCTCTTCAAAAATTGTTGAAACTCATCTGAAAGAGCTTGTTGAATTGAACCTACGATCTCCAATGAACTAGGAGCACAATCGATGATAGAACCTGCTTTTAAGCGTCCTTTTTGACGATCACCGATATTAATTGTTGGTTTATCCAGGGCAGGTGCTTCAATAATTCCACTAGACGAATTTCCAATCACTATACTGCAGTACTTCATTGTACTTAAATATCTTAATTGTCCTAGCGAAAAAAAAGATTTAACACGTTCTGGATTTAACGCCGTGTACTCGTCAATCATTTCATTAATTCTTCTGCCATCTGTATCAGCATTTGATTTAGTAAAGACAATTTTATAATCCGGAAAAAGATCAAGAGCAGAAAGCAAATTTCTCATTTGTTCTTCTGCCGTTTCAACTTCCAGTGTTGTTGAATGGAACGTCACTAAGAAGAGCTTCTCAATATCCCATCCTAAAAATTCTTGCAGCTCCTGCTTTGACAAAAATGACATTTTCCGAATATTCTCAACACCAAGATCTCCTACATTAAACACCCTATCCGGCTGCTCACCAAGCTGAATAACACGTCTTGTATACTCTTCATTTGCTGTAAAGTGGATATGACTCATCTTTGTTAAAGAATGACGAATGGATTCATCAATTGCTCCCTCAGTGAGTTCGCCACCAGAAATATGAGCAACAGGAATACGCATGACTAATGCCGTTTGTGCAGCACTGAATATTTCAAACCTGTCCCCGAGAAGAACCAGTATGTCCGGTTTCAGACGCTGAAACGCTTCCGCAAATCCCAATGTAGCAATTCCCATGGATTTAGCGATAGCAACAGGGGTATCTGAAGATAGGAGCATTTCTATTTTTTCATTGATAATAAACCCGTCTTCTTCAATTTGCTTATAAGTCAATCCAAACTCAGGTGATAAATGCATACCAGTAGCTATTAATTGCAAATCAAGTTCATCATCCGCTTGAATTTCTTTCATTATACGATACAAAAGACCGTATTCTGCACGTGTTCCCGTAACAATACATATCTTACGTTTAGTCATTAGTTTCCCCCCTCAAAGGAGTTGAGGGGATATTAATGATTCGCTTCTTCAATAGTCTGGTAACCGGAAGATCCGCCTTAGGACAATGAAAATAAGGCTGTAATTCATCAAGCGGTGTCCAGATCGGACGAGCCATAACACCCTCACTATTAAGTACCTCTAACACAAAATTACGATTATAGTGTTCCTCATTAATTAGAAGGGTTTGCAGCCAATAATTACTTTTCCCAAAAGAAGGCTCTGTAAACAGCTGGACATTTTCTACACCATCGAACAATTTCTCATAACGCTTTGTTAATAGTCTTTTTGATTTTTGAAATTCATCAATCTGCTCTAATTGGGCACACCCCAGTGCAGCATTAATATTTGGCATCCGGTAATTATACCCTACTTCATCATGAGTAAAATCCCACCGGTGAGGATTTTTCGCAGTTGTAGTAATATGTTTGGCGTAATCGGCAAGTTTTTCATTATTAGTTAGAATAGCTCCACCACCACCGGTAGTTATAATTTTGTTGCCATTGAAGCTGAGGGCTCCTACGAGCCCAAAACCTCCTGTATGTTTCCCTTTGTAATAGGAACCGAGTGATTCTGCTGCATCTTCTACAAGAACTAGATGATAACGTTGGCAGATATCAATTAACGGATCAAGGTCCACGGAATGCCCGAAAGTATGCATAGGAACAACAGCACGTATGATCCTGCCTGTGTGTTTGTTCACTAGCTGTCCATTATCAATTACGCCAATTGCCTGAATATATTCCTCGAGCTTATATGGATCAAGTCCCAGGGTGTGTTCGGATACATCTACAAAGTGCGGAACAGCCTGTAAATACGAAACCGCATTTGCTGTCGCAATAAATGTCAATGAAGGCATAAATACTTCATCATTTGCTTGAACACCAGCAATTTTCAGTGCAATATGCAAAGCCGCAGTACCATTTACGATGGCCACCGCTCTCTTCACGCCAGTGTAATCTGCAAGTGTTAGTTCAAATTCATTAACATATTTGCCGACCGATGAAACCCAACCAGTCTGGATACAGTCGGTTACATACTCTAGCTCTTTTCCTCCAAAAGTCGGCTCATGCAGTGGAACAAAATCCTTGTTGTCATATAGAGACTTTATATTCCGAGCGATATGCTGCCATTGACTACTCATATATTATATACATCTGCCTTATAGTTGGTTAGATTAGCTGGATGTATGAACCAGTCAACCGTTTCTTGTAATCCGCGTTTAAATCCTTCGATGCCCCCATAGGATGGTTCCCATCCAAGTAGTTTTTTTGCTTTTGCATTGTCTGCCCAAAGCCGTTCCACTTCACTTTTCTCAGGACGCAACCGGACTTCATCCGTTACGATTTCAACTGTTACTCCCATTACTTCTGCAATCGCCTCAACAGTTTGTCCTATAGAAATTTCGTAATTGCTTCCTATATTAATCACTTCACCTACAGCTCTTTCATTATTCATCATCGCAATAAACCCATTTACCGTATCCTGAACATAGTTGAAATCTCTCGTAGGTGCTATTGATCCAAGTTTAATTTTCCTTTGTCCTGTTGCAAGCTGTGAAATGATGGTTGGGATCACAGCACGTGCGGATTGACGCGGACCATAAGTATTAAAAGGACGAATAACCGCCACAGGCGTTTCAAAAGAGCGATAAAAAGAGAGTGCCATTTGGTCTGCACCGATCTTTGATGCTGAATAAGGTGACTGTCCCTGTAATGGATGGTTTTCATCAATGGGTACGTATTGTGCTGTACCATAAACTTCACTAGTGGAGGTATGCACAACTTTTGATACTTCCAGCTGGCGAGCAGCTTGCAGTACGTTCAACGTACCTTTAATATTCGTGTCAACATAAGTGTCAGGAGAATGATACGAATAAGGGATAGCGATTAATGAGGCTAAATGCAAAACTTTGCTGCAGCCCTTCATTGCCTCCATCACCCCATGCGGATCTCTAATATCACCTGCAAATACTTCAAACTCATTCTTATACGGCGAATGATCGAGCCAGCCCCAAGAGTTAAAGGAGTTATAATATACGAAGGCCTTAATTTCATATCCGTCCTTGATTAACTTTTCTGTAAGGTGAGACCCAATAAAGCCATCAGCACCAGTTACTAATATTTTTTTATTCTCCACCATTTAATCACGCTCCCTTGTCCCTTAAAGGCT
Organism: Paenibacillus rhizoplanae; assembly: GCF_042684125.1. Classification (NCBI taxonomy): domain Bacteria; kingdom Bacillati; phylum Bacillota; class Bacilli; order Caryophanales; family Paenibacillaceae; genus Paenibacillus; species Paenibacillus rhizoplanae. The sequence goes on from NZ_JBHUKY010000031.1 coordinate 156,842, forward strand.
ATTTAAACTTCCCTCTATTATATTGATAATTTCTCCGAGCACAAAAATGCTGACTGTTAGGAACTCTATTTGTATATCTCTATTCGCAGTTAAATTAGAGGATGATAATGTTTGTTCTATTGCATACAAGTTCCACATGGAACTCATCATTATCGGCTGTAAATTATGACGTAAAAGCCAATCCTCTTTCACTTTTTCAAATAAATCATCCGTATTCCCTAGTTTATCCACTATTTTCAATAATCGTTTTTCTGATAAGGTGTTGCTAATATCCAAACCCTCTACTATTTTCAATTGATTATCAAATTCCAGTTTCATACTGGTGAATTTCCCTATTTGCTCAATTAATGTAAGTCGCATTTGCTCTTTATCCAGAGGATATTCTGCAACACGGTCCAAGACTTCTTTAACCGGTACAATATCTTGCGAACAATATTGATCAGCAGCTTCTTTCAAGCTTATTTGAAGGGTGCCTTCAATTTTCGCCCCACCTTCAGTGGCATTTATCACCAACATATTCCCATTAAATATCTCAATCTCAAACCACTTACGGAAATTAATCCAAATATCCGTAGTAGCAACACTCCCTCCATAATATCCTTCAGTATACATTTTATTGATTGCTGAAAACACTTCGTTAGTGAACTCTTTATTATCATATATTGTCCCCCCTGCATGAGACTCTTCTTGAGAGTCTCCAAAAGCCAAGTCTTGACCCACTAAAATAATTGGAGATGCTCCTATGTGCTTAGCAAATCCAAAAGCAACATGTGCACATGACAATCCAAGACTGATTGAATTATCTCCCCCCAACCCAAAAATCTGTTGAAGCCAAATATATTCCCCCACATTTTCTCGCATAGGAATAACAATATCGCCAGCAAATTCATTGAAAACTTCAGGATAAAGAAGAAGCGGTGCTACCAAGCTTGTATCAGAAGGATAGTTTTTATTTTCATAGAAGTAACTATAAGTTTCTTTGTCGCGCTCTATTGAACATATAAAGTCCGGTGTAATTCCTTCTTCACAGAGCCTTTGGGCAATTGTATCTACTGCAATGATAACTACCTTCGATGTCATTTTCTTTAGCTGCTCTATATTTTTATTAAGAGATGGGCCTGCAGCCACCACTATTGCCGGTGTGCTTTTGAAAATGTCTTTCAACCGCGAAACATCTTTTGAATTAACTAAGTGATGTAGATTCTTCATATTATGCCCAAATCCCGTTAAACTGTCTTCAATAGAATTCCCAAAAAGCATAGCTTTAAATTTTGCAGTTTCTTTAACAGCCCTTACCAAGAAAGTACACATATCAACAGCATAACTTCTGTAGAAATACGTAAAATAAAACTTTATGTTTTTGAGGTAATAAATAAGGGTTGTCGAAAATATCTTATCTAAAAAAATGGAAAGATTACTCAAATCATCAGCAAAGAGGATCACATTAAATTCTTTAAAGAAAGATAAATCCCTTTTATTTAAAGCATAACTAAAGAAGAGAGGGTTAGTTTCAATAATGATCAGAAAAGACTCTTTGCTCATGGTTTGAAGTAGCTTTTGAATTTCTTCTACAGAATTAATGCCCATAACAAATATAAGTTCTCTTTTTGAGGGTTTAGGCAAACTTGACTTATCAATCTCACTTTTCATAAGAAGTATATCGTTATTATATAGGAGGAATTCTTTACCATCTTCATCCTTATACATTAAGTTTTCAGAAAAACCGCTTTCCTTTTGCTCACAAATCCAGTGATTAGAATTTCGGGACAGAACTTGGATATTTCTATTTATTAACGTCATTGGTGATTCTCCTTATATGCATGTAATATTTAGTACTGGCTTTGAGTTTAATTTAGTTTTGCATAGAAAGATAGCCCCACATCGTGGGGCTATCTTTTTTTGAATTCAAGAAAGATATTGTTTAAAATTAGTACGCTGATTATCTCAACAATTGAAGCACGCCTTGCGGCTGTTGGTTAGCTTGAGCCAACATTGCTTGAGCTGCCTGAGCCAAGATGTTATTCTTGGTTTGTTGCATCATTTCTTTAGCCATATCCACGTCACGAACACGGGATTCAGCAGCTGTCAGGTTTTCGGAAGCTGTACCCAAGTTATTGATAGTGTGTTCCAGACGGTTTTGTACCGCACCCAGTTTGGAGCGTTCACTAGAAACTTTTTGAGTCGCCGTATCGATGACCTTAATAGCTACAGTAGCTTGAGATTGAGTAGAAATTTTCAATCCTTGTACTCCCAATGCGGAAGCTCCCATATTCTCGATTGATAAGTTCATTGTTTGGCCTGTATTCGCACCAATTTGGAACGACGCGGAGCCATCTGTTCTCTTATCAATTGCTGCTTGAGTCTCAGAGAATGAAGATAATGCATTAGACGCGGCAGTACGAACATTGCCAGCAGCATCTTTAACGGTGATTGTCAAACCATTAACAGCGCCTGCAGTACCAGCTGTAGCTCCTTGCACTGAAACTACGCCGGCAGAAGTTGACAAAGTTAGATTAGCATCAGCTGTAGTACCATCAGAAGTTGATAATGCTCCTACAGTTAAAGCAGCACTAGCAGCAAAGCTAGTACTAGTAATTGTGGATCCGTTTTTAACATAAGAAATAGTGATCGTATCCGTAGATTGAATCCCTAGTGTGTTACCATTCTTGTCAGTCAAATTAGTAAGAATAGAACTTGAAGTCACTGCTGCACCAACAGAGTTCTTCAGTGAAGCATTTCCACTGATACTTGCTTGATCGGCATTAACAGCACTGCCCATAGAACCATCTAGTAAGTTCTTGGTGTTGAACTGTGTTGTAGATTGAATACGATCAATTTCTTCGTTCAATTGAGTCATTTCTTTTTGCAATTCACTACGATCGCCAGCAGTATTCGTATCATTCGAGGATTGAACAGAAAGTTCACGCATACGTTGCAGAATGCTGTGAGTTTCGTTCAACGCACCTTCAGCTGTTTGAATCAATGAGATACCGTCTTGAGCATTACGCGAAGCCTGATCCAAACCGCGGATTTGACCGCGCATTTTTTCGGAGATTGCCAGACCAGCTGCGTCATCACCTGCACGGTTAATACGAAGTCCGGAAGACAATTTCTCGATATTTTTGTTAGTATTAGCAGTGTTAGTTGACAGTTGGCGGTGAGTGTTCAGCGCCGCGATATTGTGGTTGATAATCATTTGATATTTCCTCCCTGAAATTAAGTTAGTTCCACATCCATGTGGTAAACGCCAAACCATTAAGGTCGGCCGCCCTGCTGGATCAGCGTCTATATTATATATCGTCAGAGGCTGTCTAGTTGTTAATAGTTTATATGTCTTTTTTATTATTCTTAGGAAGGTATTTATTATTCCGAACTAAAACTATGCTTCCCCTTTTGCTAAACTTTAGAACTTGGCATATATCAATACTGGACAGTGAAAAGTTCTTGTCGAAAAATCGTAACATAGATAAATAACCCAAACCGGCGAATCTACAGTATCCTTAAGACCTCACTCAAAAAGGATAGAATCGCTGAATGGGTTACCCAAAAAGTGTACCCTATCTCGAAGCGATTGACCACACCTATGCTAAAATATCTGAATGAACTTTTGCTTCCCTTCATCCCTGCTGCTCCAGACAAGCCATGTTCGAGTGGTTTGTCGTTATCGTTGTGGGTTTCATGCTGCACTCCGACCATCTGGGTGTGGCTTCTGTGATTCGGGACCTCTCGCTGAGTAGTCGCTGTTACGAGACACTATTTCAGTTTCCCGTTCGTCTGGCTGGCCGTCTCCTCGCTTCGACAGAAGTGGCTTCAGATGGCGCGCCAGCATGCACCTCTGCTGGTAATTCAGGATCGCTTGGTCCTCGTCGGCGATGGCATGAAACAAGCCAAGGAAGGCCGCCGAATGCCGAGGGTCAAGAAGCTTCATTAGGAATCCGAAAATGTCGCCATGGGTGAGTATATCTTTTGTCATTTATTCGGAGCCATCGGCATCCTGGTCAGCGATTCTCGAAAGTGGTTCTGCTTGTCCTTGTTCATAAATCTACAAAACGGTGTCCAAACCATTCTGGGCTGAAAGAAGTCTAAGGGCGAAGTAGAAACGTCTTCCCATGTCGTTCAGATGATTGAACAGAGCTTTGAGGCCCCGAAAGGTTTCGTTCAAGCGTTGCTGCTGTTGGATCGGTACCTCTTGTCGGTTCCGGCCTTAGAACGACTGAATGCGTGCCACCTCGCTTCTGAAACCCGCATGCATTTGGTGACGAAAGCTAAATCGAACGTCGTCGCTAACGAACGCCCCCTGCAAAGAAGCCGGGACGGGGCCGACCCTCGAAAAAAGGTCTGGCAGTCAAACTGAAGGAGCTGTTCGCGACTCGTGCTGCGGATTTCCAACCCATAACCCTTCTGCTATACGGCAACGAAGAGACGGTTTGGTTTCTGTGCCTGGATCTGCTTTGGGGCCAGGGCTTGTATCAGGAATTTCGCTTTGTGCTGGTGCTGCATGAGGGCCGCAGCTCCATTTTGGTCAGTACGGATTTGAGCTTGGCCACCACGGACATCATCCGCTTGTACAGCTATCGCTTTAAAATCGAGTGTACGTTTCGGAAAATGAAGCAAGTCACTCACGCCTTCGGCTACCGCTTCTGGACCCAGTCCATGCCAAAGCTGAACCTCTTTTTAAGAAAAGAGGATGCGCATCCCCTAGAATCCGTAAAAACGAACAAGATCGGCAGCGTATCCAGAAACCGGTTCAGGCAATCGAGGGATTCGTGATGTGCCAGTGCGCTACGATCGGACTCCTACAAGTCGCGGCCTTGCAGTTTCCAGGCCGAACCTCGGGGTTGTTTTTCCGCTATCTGCGTACGCCCTCCCATGCCATAGTCTCCGACGCTACCGTTACCGCTTATTTACAAATTATCCACTTATCTATAACAATATAATTAAATCTAAGCAGGAAAAAGCTGATGTGGAGCGCAATTCACTGGTTTCTTAGATCTATAGAACTTTTGACTGTCCAGTGTCAATAGATAGTAAACTATTAATAGTATTCCTCACTTTTCCGATAAAATATATATTACAGCTTATCACTTAAAAGTGATTACGTAGAATTGGGGGCTTATTTTTTGGAGACACTTCAGTATAAAGTTATACCGCATGCAGATATCGAATTAGGTTATGGCAGAAATGAACTGGATTATTTTGTGACGTTGCCAACAAAAGGTGTAACTGAGTTAACTGGCCTAATATTAACTATTCCAGGGTTTGGCGGCCTCGCTAATTCAACATATCAATTAGAAAAATTAAATCCTTACCTTGCCGAAAAATATAATAGCATTGTGGTCTCCTTAAACTATTTTGGTATACATCGAGGAACGAGAACATTAATAGATGATTATTTTATCCTTAATATGAAAAAAAATTATGGAGTAGAAGATACTTATTGGACGGACATTACATCTGATAATGATTTTTATTTAAAGGTAGGAGCATTATTAGAAAGCAAAGGGTTATCCCAGTTGGATCCCCGCTGTCAAGCACTCAAGATAACAGAGCAGAATGAATATCAATCCTTTGGGCTATTGCCTGCTTTGGATTGCCTTACTGTACTTGGTGATGTTCTCAGAAGGTACCCGGCAGTAAACAAGAAAAAAATAATTGCTTACGGCTCATCATACGGCGGCTATATTGCTATGCTCTGTGGTAAATTTGCTCCTGATATGTTCTCAGTGATAATTGATAACTCAGGCTTCTCACGTACTCAAATGAAACATGTGGTTGGTAGAGAGATACTAGAACATGATTATGTTGTTACTCTTAGTCTCAATAACAAAACTTATTTGTTGCCGTATGCATATAACAATCCTTGGACTATCTTAGATGAAACTTCCCCTTACTATTTTGGTGATTCTCACAAACAGATCCGAAGTCTTTTACTTAGTGAACATAGAATAAAATCCGAAACACGTTATTACATTTTCCATTGCGAAGAAGATCAAATTGCCTCCGTGGAGGATAAGGATATGGTGGTGACTCTGTTATCCAAATATAATTCCACCTACTATAAGCGTCTAGGAAGGAACGATCTTGATGGTGAGCTTTTCAAAAAATATACACACGCAATGGATGCCTCCTTACGGAAACTGTTTGACCATGTCGCTGAACTAGACCAAGATCATAAACTTGTGAAAGAGTTGAATGGGAATGAATTTCTTAACAATACAGTAAATCCATTGAATTGCGGTAGCAGAAATTATGTTTTTAATTTTAAAGACGATTTCACAATAAACGTTACCATAACGAAAAATTCAAAAGCTGACTTTACCTCAATGAGTGCTATATTAGATATCTGTGATTCAATAGACGAGGGATTTAACTTCATCGCTGCTAAATTATCTGATAAGAACTATGATGAAGCTGCTATTGTTATGCAAGATATAATAGATGCATACACAACGATAAGTTTAGAGATAGATAAGCTCTGTGAGTTTATAGATATGCAAAATGTGAATTTAGTTATTAAACAGTTTAAATATATACTTTTAGAGGTTGTTGTACACTTCAATGACAATCGTTGGGATGAATTAGAAGAAGAGCTTTCCCAACAAATCATTCCAAATTTCTTGTTATGGAAAAATGAACTAAGTAATACCTTTAGCCCCTATATAACTCGTTAATAAATTAACGCGCAACAGCCTAAATATTGCACTGAAAGACAGAATTGTTCCTGCTCATAGCCAAGACTGATAGACAGTTTTGACCAAATTACAATACTGGTATTCCTAGTTGAATGTATTCGCCAACATTTAGTAAAGTACAACTGCTACTTTTGCTTCACTCCAAACCTTACGGTTAACAGACAAATCCTCATTTTGGATTCTTTTAACCACAGAAGCCATGCAGTGTTCAACCACTGCATGGCTTCTGCTATATTTGTCCGGGTCAGGACAAATTTAATTTTTGCGAGCCGCGCAGTCGATCAATGAGCGCATTGAGATCAGATTGCAGGGGAGCAGCCGATTCACGATTAGTTTCTTGGATAGAAAGATACACCTCTTTACGGAAAATATCGATATGTTTGGGGGCAGAGATGCCAACCTTTACAGTATCACCATCCACACTTAAGATCGTCAGTTCAATCTGGTCCTGAATGACGATAGTCTCTCCTTTTTTGCGGGACAGTACGAGCATATCATCCACCATCCTTTCCATCTATTGCTGTGTGCTCTTGTAGCAAGCTATGCTTCGTGTGATAGGGGGTCCGATGGAGAACAATTTGTTTACCGGTCAGATCAATGGGATTCAGCACAATCGGGGCTAAGAGATTAATAGTAGAAGCTTCTACATCTTCCTTCAGAGTAAGAATACAGCGAACAAGCACTTCTGATTCAATTGCAAGCTCCTCTGCTTCGTCATCAGGAAGTTCAAATTCATAGGATGGGTAAAACACGAATGGATCACTTAATAGAAATGAAAGGCTTTGCTCGTGTACAGACTGTAGCACCCAGAATGGGCCATCAGGCATAGCGATTAAGGCAAAATCAACTTCATCATCAAAACCTGGGATACCCTTTGAAAAATGATAAATCTGATTCTCACTAACTTCAAGTTTGCCCATTGTATATGTTTCTATAATCAAATTTTTCACTCCTTATAAGTTCTGCATAGCAAAACAATAACAGAAAAGCTACAGAAGCGCTCTCTGGCACATCCATAGCTTAGCGTATCACATTTGAACATTCAATTCCGGCGGAATAAACTGCACAGAAGCAAATTGCTGCATATAAATATCAAGTTTCCCGCGCGTATATTCTGTCTCTGGGCGGTGCCTTTCGACCTGAATATCTACCTTTGCAGCTCTGAAGCTGATTTCTGGAGCTCTCGTTTCAAAATGAATATCGACATTATCATAGGATGCTCTTCCGCAAGGCTCGGGAAATGAATTCGGCTCGGTATCCATTCCATAGACCTCAGCAATGGTATTGCCGGGCTTAAAAAATTCAGCCATCCGGGTTCCTTGCTCGACTCTGCGGGCAATCGCCTGAAGATATAGCTGCTGTATTCCAGAGTAAATTCTTTTGTTCATGTCTAAGACACTGCCACCATTATAGGCTGCACGTGCTCTTGTCTGATCAATCGTCAGCTCTGGACGAGTAGATTGAACCTTCAGTTCTCCAGGCGTAGTTGTAATAGTAACCTCTGCTTTGGGCTGAGTTATAGAAAAGGCTCCTAAGTCAGCATCAATCCCAAGAATCGCAGGGGTCTGTCGAATTTGCAGAATAGATTGCACCAACTTGTTTCACCTCCATTATCTAATGAAGTCCACTAGAGTCGTAGAGATAATCTTTGCCCCCACAGAAAGAGATGCATTATAAATATTTTCTTGAATTTTCGACTTCATAATCAGCCCTTCATAATCTGCATCCTCTGTCTTAGCCTGCAAATCAGTAAGATTAATATTCAGATCACTCAAGCGATCCTGCATTAATTCTACACGGTTAGTCTTGGCTCCAATCTCAGCCCGTGCAGATAATATTGAATCGTTACGAGTATCAATCTTATCAATTTGGCTAGAAATCACTGTGAGATCACCTGACTTCAGTGCAGATGAAAGATTGTTAATAATCGAAAACAGATTGTCCGCTTCTCCAGTTAGACCAAAAACATCATTTCCAGTCATATTAATCGGCATTTGCACGCCTTCCCCTACAATATACTGAATTTGCCCGGGATCTGTCGTGATTGTTTTGGTAGTGTCATAAGTACCATCAGCACCCTTAGCAAAATCATAAGGCTGGGCAGTATATTGCTCACCATTAAAAATATATTTTCCGTTCAGCTTACTGTTGGCTATATCCACCAGTTGCTCTTTAAGCTGCATCACTTCTTCATTGATACTATCCAAAGCGGACTGTGGATTACTTCCCGTCGAAGCTTTTACAGAAAGCTCTCGCAAACGTTGAACAACATCCCCCGCCTGGCCCAACACTGTATCATTATAATCCAGCCAGGACAGCGCACTATCCACGTTCTTCGTATACTGTTCATTGGAAGACAGCTCGGCGCGGTAACGCAGGGAATACGTGATCCCTACCGGGTCGTCGGAGGGCTTGTTGATTTTGCGGCCGCTTGCCAGCTGGAGCTGGGTGTCGTTCATGGTACGTGCATTGCGGTTCAAGTTAAGCAGCAGCTGTGAGCTCATCATATTGGAGGTGACTCTGATCATTGTATGTTCCTCCTTATCTTCCGACCATGCCGGTAGAATTAATTAATTTATCAAGCATCTGATCATAGGTGGTCATGAAACGTGCTGCAGCACTGTAAGCATGTTGGAACACGAGCATATTGGACATTTCTTCATCCAGCGATACACCACTTACGGATTGGCGGCGGGAACTCACTTGCTCCACCAGATAATCCGCGTTACTCGCCTGGCGTGTGGCCTCTTGAGACTGGATACCTAATTGTCCAACCATAGAGCTAAGATAGGACCCGACCGTCCCGGTCTTGGTACCATCCGCTGTTGCAAAAGTATTGTTATCCTTCATATTGCTGAACAACAGTGCCAGTGTGTTATTTCCTTTTACTACGGATACATTGCCTGAGGTGTCTGTAGTAGTACGCAAGGAAGTAGCAAACAGCGTGGGATCAGCAGCAATTTCTGGATTCAGCTTGAGATTGGCAGCAGTGATCGCTTCCCCGGCTACCGCAGAGGTGAAGAACGGCCGGCCCGAAGTCCCGTTGAGCGCATACCCCAACTGATGGAGTCCGTTCAGACCCTTGACTGTTGTTTTCAAATCACCCGTTAATGGAATAGGTACGACGGTTCCTGCTGTAAGAGTTGTTTTGGTACCATCCGCGTTGATAATCTCCGAATCCTTGAGCACAGTGGTTCCTGCGGGTAAGGTAGAGCCTGACGGTATGGTCACCTGTACTTCACCATTGGCAATGGTATTGGCCATCGCGTCAAGCTGCCTCCGGTAGTCAGCCACATAGATGTTTCTGGAGAAAAGCATCCCATAGGCTTCACCGGCCTTCAAATCGCCGGAGGCGAAGGCGGTATTAAGAAACGTACTGTCTACAGCCGCAGTTACGGTCGCTCCTTGAACTAACGGCTGTGTGCCCAGTGAGATGTTGTATCCGGCATCTGTATCCAGAATAGTGATATTGGCAATCTTGGACAGCTTGTCCGTCAACAGGTCGCGCTGGTCGCGCAGATCATTGGCTTTGTCACCCATACCTTCTATCTTGGAAATGGATTGATTGAGGTCAGCGATAGAGCTGAGGTAGCTCTGGATCTCTTTTCCTTTAACGTCAATGTTGGTGCTTAGATCACGGTCCAGATTGCTGAGCTGAGTACTCATATAGTTCATGGCATCCGTGAGGGCCTGAGCTGTCTGGACCACTATCTTGCGGGCGGTTGGATCTTCAGGATTCTTACTTAGATCCGACCAGGATTTCCAGAAGTTATCTAGCACAATACGAATCCCGGTATCCGACGGCTCATTCACGATGGCTTCCAGCTTATCCAAGGTATCGGATTGGATGCCCCAGTTGCCGCTTGCTGAGTTCTCCCCGCGGAATTGATCATCCAGGAACATCTCACGAATCCGCTCGATGGAAGTGAATTCAACGCCTGTGCCCATCTGTCCCGGAACAGTGGAGTTATTAAGGCCATAGGCCTCAATGGGTATGGCTGCCTTCATATTCACCCGCTGGCGGGTGTACCCTTCCGTGTTGGCGTTGGCAATGTTGTGGCCGGTGGTATTGAGTGCAGCCGTCTGGGTAAACAGGCTTCGTCTTGCGGTCTCGATGGAGTGGAATGTGGATGTCATGCTACTTGTTCCTCCCTTGTGATTGCTGCGGTGAACGGGGCTGAGCGGATAAGCGGGTTATCCACGGGCATCAAAAAGCCCCGGCCGAGTCACATTACTGCCCTTGTCGGACGGATGGTGGTATGTCATTTCCTGATTTGGTCTTCCGACAAGCAAATCCAGGGAATAATCTATAAAGGTAAGCGACTGCTCAATCAGCTTCTGGTTCAGCTCATTGGCCTTTTTTAATTGCTGCAATGTGCCGGAAAGCTTCTGCTGAATATGCAGCAGGCGCGATTTGTCATCGGGATCGAATACAAGGCGGGACAGCTCGGTAAGATTCAGATTCAGATTGGAACGGATTCCAACCCCCTGCAAAAACTCGAATGCCGCTTCTGCACGCCGTTCTTCCAGCTGTCCAATCACCTTCATCAGCTTGGACTCGCGGTTCAGGATGTCAATGAGACCCTCCACCTTGTTGTCCATAATGGTCTGTTTCTTGACTGCGGCCAGATCCAGCATCTGCACATGCGCCTCGTCCAGCCGCTCAAGCAATTCTAATAATGTTGTAAGTGCCATGGGTGTGTTCACCTAATTCTCGGAGGATTGCTTAAAGTAGGGGGCGAGTGTCTCAGCGAGCTTGGCTGCGTCAACCTGGTAGGTACCTGCGGATACTTGCTGTTTCAGGCTCTCGATCTTATTCGCACGTTCAGTGTCAATCTTGCCGCTCTTCTGTGCCTGGAGCAGCTTAATGGCCTCATCCGAAATCGATACCTCATCCTTGCGTGTACTCTTCTTCATCTGTTCCTGCCTTTGCGATTCCGTACTTCGTTGGTATGGATTAATCGCATTAATTCGTCCGGCATCGTTAATTTTCATAACTTCACCTTCCTTCTGTAATAAAAAAGCCGATAATCTTTACTAAGTTTATCGGCCCCTGTTGAAACATTCTTTATAGCTGCAAGCGTTTTTTTGCATAATTGTTTTAGTTACGGAACTTATCCACAGCGCGGTAAGCGCCATCTGGAGCCTTCTTGGGAGCCTTTGAGTCTGCACTATCCTTGGCCGCATTGGCCAGGTCTTTGGTCAGACGGCTGCGGCAGCTATCGCACATATGCCCTTCACGGATCAGCGTTCCGCATACCTCGCAAGGGTACATCATATTGGGCGCATTGGCTATGGAAATCCGGCCCTCCCGGATAAAACGCGTGATTTCCTTAATGGAAATATCGGTGGCATCGGACAGTTCCTGTATGTTGGTGCCTCTATTTTTGCGTAAATAATCTACACAGATTTCATACTCATGCTCTAACTCCTTGATGCAGGGCTGGCACAGGTTCATCAGGTTCTTGACATATAACCGGCCGCATCTCGGACAATTGTCTACATTCATTTCTACCGCGGCTCCCTTCTATCATTCTGCACAACTCATGAATCGCTTATGCTACTAAGATTACATGATCGCCGAAGATCCGTCTATGTTTAGTATCGGTCAGGGAAGCGGTTTTATTGAATTCCGGAGCGGCGGCAGCTGCTAGGAACGTGCCCAGGTCAGAGAGTAGATCTCAGCAGTGCAATCCAGACTGCGGCAGAGCTGCTGAAGCGCCCCGGCGCAGGCACGGATCGTACTCCCCGTAGTGTAGATATCATCGACAATAATGATTCGCAGAGGGCGCTGTTCAAGCTGATGCGACGCACGGGAATGCAGGTGTTCATTCAGACTTTGCAGAACCGCCGAATCTGTATTTCCGGCAAAAGCATACTTCATATCGGCCAGCCGCTCGCTTCTGCTTTTGAAGCTCTGCTTGGCGGTGTGATGGGTGCGGACCAGCAGCGGAAGCTGAGGGACTCCTCTTCGCAGGGATACTACATCAGCCAGCCGCTCTGCCTGATTGAAGCCCCGCTCGGACAGACGGACAGCGCTCACAGGTACAGGGACTAGCAGGTCGGCTTGCCATAGGTTAGAACCCACACGCACACGAAGCTTTGATTGGAATACCGGGAATGGTTTGTTGAAAAAAACACCTTGTTGCGCTCCATTTAATTGTTGATTGCTTTGTTCTTGTTGCAGGAGCTCGTATGCCCGATCCAGCATCAGACCGAGCAGGGGGGCGAGCCGCTCATTCCCCCGGTATTTATACTGGCCTAGTATTTCTCGCATATCACTGGTGTAAGCTACTGCACTCCGGTTGCACCGGATCGGTAAGGGCCCATGGCTGCGGCTGCAATCGGGACAGCCCACATGACGCCCGCAGATCTGGCACCGGGGAACGCGAATCCATGGAATGCCGCTCTGGCAGTGTACGCAGATTCCGGGCCATTCAGGGGAAGGACGGCCTCTGCGGCCGCAAAACAGACATTCCGGCTGCGAAGGCGCAATTAGGGAGCGGGCTTGCTTCATCCAAGACGTCAGGGAACGCATCTTAACCCTCCTTCGAAATGAGGTGTATGGAGTTTAAAAGTACAGAGTGTCTAGAATTCAAAATTAGGAGACTGCTAAGACTGGATATATCCCTGTCTGCGGGCAATGGCATTCATCCTGCGGATCTGTGATATGGCGGCGCGCTGCGAGCGGCTCCACTCTGCCGAAGCGAAGATGACGTTGCCCGCCGGATCATCCTTGGAGCGCCCCGCCCGGCCCGCCATCTGCACCAAGGCCGCTTCATCAAATAGTCCGCTGTCCGCATCCAGAATAAACACATCACTATGCGGTACTGTGACCCCACGCTCCAGAATCGTTGTCGTTACCAGCAGGGAAATAGTGCAATCCCGGAACTTAAGCACCGTCTCTGCCCTGCCCGGATCTTGAGAGGAGGTTCCCTCTATAGACACTCCGGGAAATATCCGCCGCAGCAGCTGCAGCAGCCCCTCAATATGGGCGATTCGGGAGACAAAGAGGAAAATCTGCGCCTTACGGTCAAGGGACCGTTGCAGGGCAGAGCGTAACCCTGCCGGGAGTCTCCCCTGCTTCAAGCAAAGATAGAGCGGCGGCATACGGATATGGCGCGGAACCGGTAAGGGATGGCCGTGAAAGCGGACCGGGACCCTTGCATGCGGCAATCTGCCGGAACGGGCAAGGCGCTGCAGCTCCGCAGGCGGCGTAGCGGAGAGCAGGATGAATCGTCCGCCGGGCTTGCAGACCTGCCTTGCGGCATAGTCCAGCATAGGATCGTTGTGATAGGGATACGCATCGATCTCATCGATGATGACCAGATCGAAGGCCTGGTTAAACCGCAGCAGCTGGTGCGTGGTCGCCAGGGTGATCCGGCTGCGGCGCAAGCGGTCCTCGCTGCCTCCGTACAGCACGGCGGGGACTTCCGCCGGGAATGCCTTCGCCAGGCGCGGCGCAAGCTCCAGCACGACGTCGCGCCGCGGGGTGGCGATCAACGCCCGGCCCCCGGCCGCGAGCGCCGCCTCCAGGAGCGGGAAAGTGATCTCCGTCTTTCCCGCGCCCGTCACCGCCCAGAGCAGGAACCGCTCTGGGCCCGGGTCGGCGGAGCGCCTGCGCGGCTCCGCCAGGAACCCCAGCGCGGCGGCGGCGGCGGCGGCCTGCGCTGCGCTAAGCCCCCACCGGCGTGCCGCAACGGTGGGGGACACGCCGGCCGTGCAGCGCACGGCCGGCAGCGGTGCGCTGCGCAGCAGCAGCGCGCAAGCCCGGCTGCGCCCCAGTGCGAGGCAG